>CAZWVH010000010.1:0-3509 GCA_964636945.1 uncultured Caulobacterales bacterium
TCGGCCACGGTGATCCGATCAGCGGCGATCCATTCGCGTTCTTTCAGGTGCTGATCGAGCCAGCCGGTCATCTCTTCAAGGCGACTAATATAGTGTTGAGCGACCTGCTCGCTTTGAACCTCGATTGCGGCAAACAGCGGAGACGCCACACGCACGCCCATGGCGGCGGGGATGAAAAGCAAAAACTCCATGCGCCTGTCCCACATATCAATGACGGCGCGTTCTTCAGCCGAGGCGCCCAATAAGTTGGGCTCTGGTTTGAGCGTATCGAGATAGCGGATGATGGTTGCCGATTCCGTGATCACACTCCCATTTGGCAGCTTCAAAGCGGGCAGCTTGCCAAACGGAGAAATTGCGGTGAACGCCTCTCCCATGTTTTCGCGGGCGAGGATCGACACTTCCTCGAACTCGATCTGGTCGAGCAATCCCTTTTCGGCCGCGAACATGTTCACCCGGCGCGGGTTGGGCGCGCCGGCGCTGACATAGAGTTTCATGGGGCCTCAAATTTGGGTTGGCGTTTTTCCAAGAATGCACGCACAGCCTCGGCGTGGTCGGCCGATTGATGCGCATGCGCCTGCAGGGCGGCGGACAATTCGCGGATGTCCTCAAAGCTCGCTTCGCGCCCGCGCCGCAATAGTGTCTTGGTGAAGCGCAGCACATCAGGCGGTTGCTGGGCCACGCGTTCGGCCAGCGACCGCGCCGCGTCGGCCAAGTCCTCATCCTCAACCACAGTGTTAACCAGTCCCCAAGCCAGTGCGGTGTCAGCATTGATCATGTCGCCGGTGAAAAACAGCTCGGCCGCGCGGGCCATACCAATCAGGCGCGGCAACAACCAGGCGCCGCCATCGCCTGGCGCCAGACCCGCCTTCAAGAAGGTCACGCCAAAGCGAGCTGAATGTGCGGCAATGCGCATGTCCGCCAAGCAGGCCACATCACACCCCAAACCCACGGCCGGTCCATTGATGGCGGCGATCAGCGGAGTTTCCAGCCGGTCCAGCGCTCGCACTATTCCATGCACGTCATGGCGATAGCTGTTGCGAATGCGCGGGCCGTCGCCGGCGAACAAGCCCGACTTTTCATCCATGGCGCGCAAGTCGCCGCCGGCGGAAAACGCCCAGCCCTCGCCCGTGATGATGGCGCAACGCACTGCGCGGTCAGCATTGATCGCATCGCACACGCGCCCAAACTCCTCACCATCGCCGGGATGCCCCAATGCATTCATCCCATCCCCGCGATTGAGCGTGAGGGTTGCAATGGGTCCGTCTATGGACAGGTGAACCAGTGAATTTCGCGTCATGGCCCGGTGCTAGCGTGCTGCGCCACGGTGCACAAGCAAGACGCACAAAACGGGAGCTGTTAAAGAACTCCACATGAGTGCGATCAAATCACCATGCATCAATGTCTGCATCATCGGCGGGCGCGCCAAGCAATGCTGGGGATGTGGACGCACGCGGGCGGAAATTGCCGGCTGGACGAAATACACTGACAAAGAGCGAGAAGACATCATGCGCGTCCTGCCGGATCGCGTCCGTGCGCTGCACGAGGAGCTCAACGCCCAGATTGCCTCAAAACCCAGGCCAACACCCACTCCGGGGTCATAGCCAAACTGTAATCAATCACCGCGTTGCGAACGCCGTTCACTGTTCGATAACAGCTGATTTGCTTTACTGCACTCACACTGGTGGATCGGGAGGAAACCAGCATGAGGTGGGGATCTGCCCTAGCCGGCGCCGCGGGGGCTACAGCTGTTGTGATAGGTGGTCAAACCTATTCAACTCGCGGTCAATCTGACGAGCATCAAGACCTGGCCAGTTTGGCGCTGTCATCGGCCGAGGGCGCAACGGTGCCGCGTGGCGCCGATGGACATTTCTGGGCGATGGCCGAGATCAATGGCGCGCAAGTTCGCACACTTGTTGACACGGGCTCCACATTGGTGGCGCTCACGCTGAACGATGCGCTGGCCACCGGTGTGCCGTTTGAACATCTCACATTCGATCACCCCATCGAAACCGCCGCCGGTTCCGTGAACGCGGCAAAGATCCGCTTGGTGCGCGTGCGAGTCGGCGATGTGGTCGAACGTCAGGTTGACGCGATTGTGGTGCCGAGCGGGCTGAAACATTCGCTGTTGGGCATGAGTTTCCTCAACCGGCTGTCGCGCTTTGAAGCCACGGCCGACGGGCTGTATTTGCGTCAATGACCGAGTAAAGCGCTGACGCCAGACCAAAGCATCCGTGAAGCGATAATGGCCAACGCCACGGCGAAAATCCGCTTAAGCAAGGATTGTGATAGCCCGTGCGCAACCCGTGCGCCCAGCGGCGCAGTGAGCCCGGTCATGGCAGCAATCGCAGCAAAGGCGGGAATGTTCACATAACCAATCGAGTACGCGGGTAGGTTTTCCGCGCCAAGCCCGGAGATCATCGCGCCTATCGCGCCAGGCAGTCCAATCGCAACGCCGAAGCCGGAGGCGGTTCCAACCGCCAGATGGATGGGCGCGCCGGCCATGGTCAAAATGATGACGCCAAAAACGCCCCCGCCAATGCCAAGCCATGCCGAGGCGAACCCGAGGCCAAACCCAAGTCCAATGCGCAACGCGCCGACAGGTGCGGTCAAAACCGAGTTTGGGGTGGGCCGAGACAAGCCCATGGTGGCGGCGATGATTAGACCAAAGCCCCCAAACAATGCGGTGAGCGCATCGCCATCCACAAATCGCGATGTTATGCCGCCCATCAACGCACCGGCAACGATCCATGCGCCCCAGAGCTTGAGCGTGGGCCAATCCACGGCCCCGCGCTTGTTATGCGCCATAACTGAGCGCACGGAGGTCAATACGATGGTGGCGAGAGAGGTTGCGACCGCCACTTTCATGTGCGGCCCGCCCTCAGGACCCACAAAATTGAAGATGTAATATAACGTTGGGACGATCACGATGCCGCCGCCAATGCCGAACATGCCCGCAGCAAAGCCGGCCGCGGCGCCGGCAATGAGCACTATGCCAAGCAGGCTGATGAGCGAGGGATCAATCATGTCAGATGAGATGGCTCTGGCGGAGGGACGGCGGACGGGACACACTATCAACAATGGACGTGCGCCTTGTGCGGTGCATAAAACGCAACGAGCGAGAAATCCATGACCAAGTCATCGCCGAGCGATCCCAATTACAACAACTCCGTCGCGCTTGAAGACCGTGACGCCAACCAGGACGGGCGCATGTGGTCGCCCTCCGCGGGCCGCAATAAGGACGTGGTTTGTGAACAATTGAGCAAACTGGTCCGGCCGGGCTGGCGCATCCTTGAGATTGGTTCAGGCACGGGGGAACACGCCGTCGCCTTCGCCAAGGCAATGCCCGAATCCCATTGGCTGACCAGTGATCCCGACCCCAAATCCCGCGCCAGCATTGCGGCGTGGATTGCCCATGAACGCTTGGCCAATGTCGAGCCGCCCTTGGATTTGGATGTGCGCGGGCAGGACTGGTCCATCACGGGTGAATTGGACGCCATTGTCTCTTTAAA
>CAZWVH010000010.1:3609-56030 GCA_964636945.1 uncultured Caulobacterales bacterium
AGGTCGCCATGCCGGCTAACAACTTTGTTCTCGTATTCAGACAAAAGTCTTAACCAATTTTGAGCATTCGGCGGTGCAACATTTGTGTTTTGCACTCGCGAATTCAACAACGACGACAAAATGTTTCATTGCCTTGCAGAATTCACAGGTTTATGTGGCCATTTTTATTGACTTTTTACCGAAGCTCTCGCTTACTTTTAAGATAGGGAGGGTTTGGCAATGAAGTCAGGGCAGTTATTTCCAGCGTTACAAGCGGCGTGTGCGTGTGGCCGCTCACATCTTGATGGCGAGCAAACACTTGCCCATGAACGCTATCAGCAGTCGCTCAAGACTGCATTGTGGCTGGAAGAACGCGACCCCACACCGATGCGTAAAAGCGTCCAGCGGATCGCAGTGTAAGCGCACTGTGGCGTGTTACGCCGCCAATTGGGGAATTGCCGCGGCGGCGCGCTCAATGAGCTCCGGACCTGAAGCGGGGTCTGTGGCGAACTGTGATAAGGTGCGCCGCCATTGACGCGCGCCAGGACGACCATGAAACAACCCCAAGGTATGTCGCGTGACCGCGTGCGCCGTGCGGCCCTCTGTGCGCGCTTCGGCCACTAATGCAGCGAGGCCCTCCAATACCTGCCCGATTTCTGGCCCGACATTGACGCCAAATATTCTCTCATCGACCTCCGACAGCACCCACGGCGTCTCATAGGCGGACCGGCCAAGCATGGCGCCGTCAAGCGCGGGGCGCCCTCCATGCGTCATCTCAGCCAGAGCATGGTCAACGTTGCGCAGCCCGCCATTAAGATAAATTGGAAACGTTGGGCGCCCCGCCTTCACGGCGCGCACCAAATCATAATCCAGCGGCGGGATGGTGCGATTATCCTTTGGACTGAGCCCCTTCAGCCAGGCCTTTCGCGCATGGACGTAAATCGCATCGGCGCCGGCCTGGATCATAGCATCGACAAAGGCGGGCAAAACGACCTCAGGGTCCTGATCATCCACACCGATGCGGCATTTCACCGTCACCGGCGCGGACACTGCCGCCTTCATCGCGGCCACACAGCGCGCCACAAGCTCCGGTTCACGCATCAGACACGCGCCGAAGTTTCCCCCCTGCACACGATCGGACGGACAGCCCACATTGAGGTTAATCTCGTCATAGCCGAAATCCGCGCCGATCCGCGCCGCTTCAGCCAGTTTGGCGGGATCAGATCCACCCAATTGCAGCGCAATCGGCGCTTCGCGTCCTGCGTCAAATCCAATCAGGCGATGGCGATCACCATGGATCACGGCGTCGGCTACGGCCATTTCGGTGAAGGCCAGCGCGCGCTTGGTCAGTAGACGATGAAACCGCCGGCACCACCGGTCAGTCCAGTCCATCATCGGAGCGATGGACAATCGTCTTGCGTTTTCAACGCTCATGGGCGTGTCCTGGTTGACGTGAGCTGCAATGGCAAGCTCATTTCGAGCCCGGCCCCAGCGATGTGGGCAGGCTGAGCTTAAACACAATCGCCGCGCTGCGAATGGTCAAGACTAACATAGCGCCAAGGATCAATGACCAGGGCGCCGCCAGCCCATAACTCGCCGCCACCCAAAACGCCGCGGCTCCCGCCATGGCCGCCGTGGCGTAGATATCCTCGTGCAACAATAACGGCGGCTGATTGCACACCACGTCGCGGATCAGCCCACCGGCCGTCGCGGTCATGGTTCCCATGATCACGGTCACCACCATTCCATGGCCAAGCTCATAGGCTTTTGCCGCGCCCAACACGGCGAACAGCGACAACCCCACCGCATCCGCCCAGGTCAACACCTTCAGTCGCGGCCAAAAATTGGGGGCAAGGAACGCCAAGACTGCGCCAGCCGCCGCAAAACCCAAACTCCATGTGTCCGACAGCCAAAACACGGGCTCGTCCAACAGCACATCGCGCAAGGTGCCCCCGCCAACGGCTGGCAAGAACGCCACCACCAGAACGCCAAACGCATCCATACGCAGGCGCACCGCCGCCAACCCGCCGCTCAGCGCGAACACGAACACGCCCAAACGGTCGAGCACTTGAAAAGTCAGTTCAGCGCTAGTCATCGGCGCACTTAAGCCATCGAAGCGTCTGCGGGCTAGGGATAAAGCCGTTCAATACACCATCGGCCGTCAGCCTGTTTTGTAAACGCCATGCGATCGTGCAGCCGGAACGGCCGCTCTCGCCAAAACTCGATGTGCTCGGCCGCCACGCGATACCCCGACCAATGGGACGGGCGCGGAACATCCTCTCCTGGATATTGCTCTTCAAAGGAATTGATCTGTTGTTTGAGCGCTTCACGGCTTTCCAGCGGGCGGGACTGCGCCGACGCCCAGGCGCCGATGCGGCTGTCGCGCGCGCGGCTGGCGAAATAGGCGTCCGCCTCCTCGGCGCCCACAGGGCTTACGGGGCCCCGCAATCGCACCTGGCGCACGATGGAACGCCAATAAAAGCAAAGCGCCGCCTTGGGATTGTGCGCCAGCTGTAATCCCTTGGCGCTTTGGGTGTTGGTATAAAACACAAAACCGGCGTCATCGAAGTCCTTCAGCAACACCGTGCGCACATCGGGCATGCCGGTCTCATCCACCGTGGCCAGCGCCATGGCGTGCGGATCGCGAGGTTCGTTGGCTTTGGCCAACGCGAACCAGTCGGCGAACAGCGCAATGGGATCGTCCAGAGCAAAGGCGTCGTCATCATCACTGGGTGCGCTGAGCAGGTGTTCATCCGCGCTTGGGCTTGGGGGGATTGCAGCATGTTTGGTCATTGTAGCTTTGTCTCACTATTCGGGCGCAGCGGCGTAATATCGACAGGCTCTCCAATGCGCCGTAGCGTGCCTCGTCATGAGCTATAACACCTATGGTCGGTTGTTTCGCGTGACCAGTTGGGGGGAGTCTCATGGCCCCGCCATTGGTTGCGTGATCGATGGATGTCCGCCGCAAATCCCTTTGAGCGAGGCCGATATTCAGCCGTGGCTGGATCAACGCCGTCCCGGCACGAGCCGATTTGTCACACAACGGCGCGAGCCCGATCAGGTGCGGATCCTGTCAGGCACGTTTGAGGACGAGCGCATCCGCGCCCGCTTTGGCGGACCGGTGACCACGGGAACGCCCATCAGCTTGATCATCGAGAACACTGACCAACGCTCAAAAGACTATTCCGATATCCGCGATCTCTACCGGCCCGGCCACGCCGACTATACCTATGACGCGAAATACGGCGTACGCGATTATCGTGGCGGCGGGCGATCCTCCGCGCGTGAAACCGCCACCCGTGTGGCCGCCGGCGCCGTGGCGCGCAAAATCCTCGGCGAGACCATCACCATTCGCGCCGCACTCATCCAAATTGGCGCTGACGCTGTGGACCGGACCCATTGGGATTGGGCCGAAACGACGAACAATCCGTTCTGGTGTCCTGACTCTGGTGCGGCCGCGCGCTGGGAAACCTTGGTCGACCAAGCGCGCAAGGACGGCTCATCGCTGGGCGCCATTGTCGAGGTCGAGGCCACAGGTGTTCCCGCCGGCTGGGGTGCGCCGGTTTATGGCAAATTGGACGCCGACCTCGCCGCCGCGCTCATGTCGATCAATGCGGTGAAGGGTGTGGAGATCGGCGCGGGCTTCGCCGCCGCCGCGCTTGATGGCCGACAGGCGGGCGACGCCATGCGTATCGGCGCGGACGGTGAGCCTGTATTCGAAACCAACCATGCCGGCGGGGTGCTCGGCGGGATATCCACCGGACAGCCCATCGTGGCGCGGTTTGTGGTCAAGCCCACTTCCTCCATCCCAACCGCGCGCCCGACCATCACGGCGACAGGTGAAGAGGCTGAAGCCGTCACGAAGGGCCGCCACGATCCATGCGTGGGCATCCGCGCCGCGCCTGTGGCTGAAGCGGTGATGGCGTGTGTGCTGGCCGACCAAAAACTGATTGCGCTGGCGCAAAAGCCCTGATCGCTGCGAAGGGCCCATTCCCCTTGGATTCTCGAACGCCTGCGATCATACTGCCCCCATGCCACACGTAACAATCCGGCGTGTCTCGACATGCGTCGCCACAACACTACTAACCGGTAGTCTCTGTGTGTCTTGTGCGTCGGGGCCCACGCCCACAGACGGGACCGTCAGTCCGGCCCAGAGCAGCGACTACCGCGATGCGCCAGGCTCAGCGCCGAGCGATCATGATTTGCGCACTCGACGGTTGGAAGAACGGCGGGCAAAACAAAACGAGGCCGATGAGGCCAATAATGAGTCGAACGAGACGTGAGAAGGGGGTATCATCTCACTGGGTTAATTGGGGGGAATGTCATCATGACCATGCACTGGGGCGCACCTCGCAGGCTGGCGAACGCCAACGCCGCAGATGTGAACACCGTTAGGCGCATGTCGGTGGCGATCGCGGCCATGATGGGGGCGATGAGCGTTCCTCTCAGCGCGGCCAGCGGACAAGATGCGCTCGACATTGACGATTCCCTCACCGAGCTTGATTTCAGCGAGTTCGAGCGCCGCGAAACCCGAGCGCAACGTGACGCTGGCCCCATTGGCGAGACCGAGATCGACCCCTTCTTTCCGCAACTCCTCGCCTCAACCGTCGGTCGGGCCGTGGGCGCCAAGCCAGACGAACCATTTTGGACCACAAGAGTGCTGCGCGGCGAATTGGGCATTACCGGTCAAACCAACCCATCGGCGACCGACAATGGCGACCCGGACGTGAATGTGACGCCAAGCTTTCTTGCATTGGCGCAGCATAATTCCGAGGTGATCTCGGCAACCGCCTTGGCGTCGTTCGTTTATGATGATTTTCTCAATGATAAAGGCAGCGATGGCAGCGCCGCAATCACGCGCTTTACGATCGCCCGTGACCTTGGTCAGCACTATGAGGCCAGCGCGTCAGTCGGGGCGCAATTCGCTTACGCCGGTGCGTATGAGGATTGGGCGTCCACCCAGTTTCCCATCGCCATCGGCCTGACCCGCAGTCTCGGCGACAACAACTTCTTGTCCTTGGATTTGCAGGAACGGTTCTACAATCCCACGCGCAATCAACAGAGCAGCGCGGCTCTGACTTTTGAACGGCGCCAACAAATCGGAAAGTGGGCTCTAAGCGTGAAACCGCAGGTCAGTTATGTTTATTTCGGTCACCTTCCAGACGGCGCACAACGTGAAGACACGCGATTTTCCGTGGGCGCCACCGTCGCGCGCAGCCTGGGAGAATCGGGCGTGAATTTTGTCCTGGGCGCCCGTTTTTCTGGCCGGGATTCGACCGATCCCTTGCGGGACTTCGAGAATGTCAGCCTGCCGCTCACCTTCCGGTTTTCAAAGACCCATTAGCTGAGCTTTCGTTCGGACAGGCGGGGCGAACACACCGGCTTCTCACCTCCTTGCGCCAGGCTGGAGCGCATTACTCAGCCCTTTGCTCCACGCTGTCGGGGTCCACGCCAATGGCCTGCATGCGTTCACGCCAACGCTTGCGCGCCAGCGTTTGCATGTCCGCCACCGTGTCGAGTTCATCGGTGATCTCCAGGCCGATTAGCGTTTCGACCACGTCCTCCAGCGTCACCAAACCTTGCACTGTGCCAAACTCATCCACCACCAGGGCGATATGCGCCTTTTGGCGGACCAACTTATCGAAGGTCTCAGATGCAGTGGCTGTATCGTTCAAGATCAGGAACGGTCGTTTGAACGACCCCAATTCGGCGTCGAAATCATCCTTGGCTTGTGCAATGAGCAAATCGCTCTTGAGCACGTAGCCGTCAATGGCGTCAGCGCCGGTCCCATAGACGGGAATGCGCGAAAAGGGCTTATCGGCGTGGGCGGAAAAAAAATCTCGAACGGTCATATGCTCGGAGGCGGAAAAAATCACCGTCCGCGGGGTCATGATATCGCGTACCGACAGTCGGTTCAGCCGCATCAAATTGCTGATGATCTTGTGCTCGCGCACATCAAGCGAGCCTTCCTCGGCGCCGATTTCTGCCATGGCCCGCATTTCCTCACGGCTCACGGTGCGCTCTTCTCCGCCCGAGCGTGACAACAGGCGCGTCAGCTGTTCCGACAAAATCACAACGGGATAGAGGATCCGGGTTAGCCACAGGATCAGCACGCCCATGCCCGGCGCCAGGGTTTGCCAGTAGGTGGCGCCCAAGGTCTTGGGAATGATCTCAGAAAACACCAGCACCAACAGCGTCAGAATTGCCGAGGCCAGGCCCAAATACTCATTGCCGAACACCACGGCGGTTTGCGCGCCCACACCGGCCGCGCCGACCGTGTGTGCGATGGTGTTGGCCGTGAGGATCGCCGCCAGCGGCCGATCCAGATTTTCGCGCAGCTTGCCGAGCGTCTCCGCGCCGGCCTTCCCCTCGTTTTTGAGCGCCGCCACATAAGAGGGGCGCACCGACAGCAGCACCGCCTCGGCGATGGAGCAAAAAAACGAGACGCCGAGCGCCAGCAATAAAAAAGCGATGAGTAAAGTCATGCCGCCATGATGGCGAGGGTTGGAGCGAGGGTCTAGCTTTTATGGACCATGCGACCAGTCAATCGGGGATAGGCCATGAACATCGCCATGGACGTCGCCTATTTCGGCTCAACCGGCTTTGGCGTCGGGGTGGCGTTTGACGCCTGGACTGACGCGGCGCCGCGCAGCGTGGTGAGCGCCACGATCGATCCGGTCGCGGCCTACGAACCCGGCGCGTTTTACAAGCGCGAGCTGCCGGTGCTCCTGGCGGTGTTGGACCAGCTGCCCGCTGAGCCCGAATGCATCATCATTGATGGCTATGTCTGGTTAGACCGCAATCAACGGCCTGGCCTTGGCGCGCATTTGCATGCAGCTTTGGGCGGTAAAACGCCGATCATCGGCGTCGCCAAAACGCCGTTCAAGCATGATGATTGGTCACAGCGCGTTCATCGCGGTCGCTCGCGCACGCCGCTGTATGTGTCGGCGGTCGGCATGGATCCAAGTCGCGCCGCAGACGCCATCCGCTCCATGCATGGCCCGCATCGCATGCCGACTTTGCTCAAACTGGCCGATCAGGTGGCTCGTCAGCAAGGCTAGACCAATGCATGTGCCCCCTGAAAACAGATGGCTCGGTCTAAGTTGAGACGAATTTGCGCCACTGCAATTTCTGGTTGCTCGTCTGTTGTAGGAGCCTTTTGGGTGCAACGGTCACATGCTACCCTCGATATCAAGAATTGGAGGGTGTATCCATGACATTTAGACGGTGTTGCGCAGCAATTGCGGTAAGTGCTTTATACGTTTCTGGTCCAGTGTTTGCACAAGACAACGAAGCAGCGAAGAATTCTGATAAAAGCGAGGTGGCGCAACTGACTTCTGTGTCCTTCTCGGCATCAAAGAATTTCGATCAACAGCGCCAATCCTCACCGCAAGATCAAGAACGCCGCAATGGCCGCTCATCCCCTGGTCAAAGCGATCGTCCAAACATTCTCATCATTTGGGGTGATGACGTGGGCATGTGGAATATCAGCGCCTACCACCGCGGCATGATGGGCGGCGAAACGCCTAATATCGACCGAATCGCTCGAGACGGCATGCTGTTCATGGATCACTACGCCCAAGCCTCCTGCACTGCCGGCCGCGCTGCATTTATCACCGGACAATACCCCATCCGCACGGGCCTCAGCACCGTCGGACTGCCCGGGTCGCCATTGGGGCTTCAGCCAGAAGACCCGACGCTCGCCACAATGCTCAAGGCCGAGGGCTATGCAACAGGCCAGTTTGGTAAGAACCATTTGGGCGACCGGGATGAGCATTTGCCCACCGCTCACGGATTCGATGAGTTCTATGGCATTCTCTACCACCTCAATGCAGGCGAATATGTCGAACAAGCTGACTACCCTAACGAATTCTTTGAACAGCGCGGCTTCAAACAACGCGGTGTGATCCACTCACGCGCTACTGAACATGGCGGCCAGCAAATCGAGGATTTGGGCGGTTTTGGAACTGAGCGCCAACGCACGATGGACCAAGAGGTGCTCGAAGAATCCAAACGCTTTATCACTGACGCCGTCGACGCGGGCGAGCCATTTTTTGTCTGGCATAACACCACGCGCATGCACTACCGCACCAATCTCGACGAGCACTATGACGGCATCAGCGGCACGGGCAATGTTTATGCCGACGGCATGGTGGAGTTGGATGACGATGTTGGAGAGCTGCTCGATCTTTTGGAAGAGTTGGGCGTGGACGATAATACCGTCGTGATGTTCTCCACCGACAATGGCGCCGCCACAAACAGCTGGCCCGACGGCGGCATGCAGCCTTTCCGCGGTGAGAAAGGTCTCGGTGGATATGAAGGCGGCTTCAAGGTCCCAATGATTGTGAAATGGCCCGGCGTCATTCCAGCCGGAACCACGACTGGCGAGCTTATGACCATGGAGGATTGGGTCCCCACCATCATGGCTCAGCTTGGCCATACGGACTTGAAAGAACAACTGCTTGAGGGACACGAGATCGGCGAAGAGAGCTATCGCATCCACTTGGACGGCTATGATCAAACCCCGATCCTCACCCAATCAGGGCCAAGCAATCGAATGGAATTCTTCTATTTCACCGAAGCCACATTCCATGGTGTGCGTTTTGGCGAATGGAAATTCTTGTTCACGGAACAAGACCACTGGTTTAATGGCGTGCAAAACGAACTTACCACGCCACTCATCACTCGACTGGACTTGGATCCATTCGAACGCGCCCACGAAGCGCGCGGATTTGACGAATGGCAAGAAAATCGCTCATGGGCGATTCAACCGGCATTGGTCGTGGTGCAACAATTCATGAAGTCATTTGAAGACTACCCGCCCCGTCAAGCGAGCTTCTCCGCCAGCGCCGGGGATGTCAGTGAAAAACTGATGGTGCCTGCTCCATAGTACGCACCAGACGCAAACACCGTGCGCATGAGAGGCGCACGGTGTTTCGTTCGTCAGACAGAGCTACTCGGCGTGACTGAGCCTCACCGCCCCCACACCATAACCTTGGTCAAAAAAGCGATCTGCTCGCGTTCAAAGGTCAAACCGGCGGCCTCAAAATGCGCGGCCAAATCATCGCCGGTGTAGTGCGCGTAATAGGGTTCGTGAAACAGCTTGGGAAACCATTCCAGCATTTGATCGAGATTGGGATCGTCACCAGTTTGGATGCTGTCGGCGAAGATAACCGCCCCGCCGGGTTTGGTCACGCGCGCCAGTTCCTTGGCCACCAGCGGGCGCACGCGCGGCGGCAATTCGTGGAACAAATAGATCGAGACGGTGACGTCAAAGCTGGCGTCGTCAAACGGCAGCGCCTCGGCATTGCCCTCGGTGATCACCGCATTCGACCAGCGCGCCAACCGCGCGCTCGCCTCCGACACATAGGCCGGCGACAGATCAACGCCCGTGGTGTTCAAACGCGGAAACGCGTCGAGCGTTTGTTCTAAAAACCGTCCCGTGCCGCACGCCACATCGAGCAAGGCCACCTGGCGCTGGTCGCGACCGCGTATGCGCCGCGCCACTTCGGCCAACGCCGCCCGGCGCATGGCGTCGGCCGCGCCGGTGAACAGCACCTCCACCTGGGTGTCATACAGCCGGGCGGACTCCTCGCTGAGCCAGCCATCGGTCTGGAAGTGGAAGTTCTGCAGGTAGTAAGTCGGATAAGCCCCGCGCTGGTTGCGGGTTTCCGCCAGATCACGCGCTTCGGTGGCGCCGCGCGATGCGCGCCGGGCGGCCACTTTGGGCACATCAGCCAGATAGCGGCGGCTGTTGGCCAGCGCCCGGCTCAGCTTGCGCATATCTAAATCACGCGGCGCGGGATAAAGCCCGTCGCGGATATTGCGATAGTCCTGGTCGAACAGCGCACTGAGCGCCTTGCGGGTCAACGCCGCGTCCGGCGCGGGGGCTTTGGGTTCGTACGGCAAGTCGCCCGGCGGCGTGGTGGGACCGCTCAGATTACGCGTGATCGCGTAGTGACCGGCATACCACGCGACCCTGAGTGACTGGGCGGCGCTATAGCGGGCGCGGTTGAGCCGTTGCGCCCAACCTGGCACGGGCGAGATGGCGGCGGCTTCGGTCATCGGGTGAATACTCCCACAAGCTCCACATGCGCAGAATACAAGAACTGGTCCACCGGCGTCACCGATTCCAGCCTGAACCCGGCGTCTATGAGCGTGCGCGCATCGCGGGCGAAGGTGGCCGGATTGCAAGAGACATAGGCGATGCGGCCAACTTTCGAACTGGCCAGATGCGCGATTTGCCGCACAGCGCCAGCGCGCGGCGGATCGAGCACCACCGCATCGGCCCAATTGAGCTCGCGCCAGCCCAGAGCATTGCGCGCCAAATCTCGGGCGAACGCGGTCACAGGCTTAAGGCCGGCGGTATGCTTGGCCCCCGTGCGCAGCGCCTCCACCGTAGCTGCATCGCCTTCCACCGCGCGCACTTCGGCTTTGGCCGCCAGCCGCAAGGCAAACGCGCCCCATCCGGCATAAAGATCAAACACGCGGCCCGCGCCGGCGCACGCCTCGATCACCAGTTTGGCCAGCGTTTTCTCGCCGGCTGCGGTGGCCTGCATGAATGCGCCCGGCGGCGGCGTGACGCCAACGGTCCCGGCTGTGACCATGGGAACCACGCGTTGCAATAACGGTTCGTCCTTCAGCGTAATGCGCGCCCAGTTTTGGCGTTCAGCAAGCGCGGCCAAATCCTGGATGAAGCCAGGATCAACTGTTGCGGCGCCGCCCCGAACGTCGAGATCGGGGCCGGTGTCGGTCATGTTCACGTGGACATCCACGCGGCCCGGTTTGGGCAAGCACATGTTCGCAAGCTCTTTGAGCGCGGGAATCTGTTCGGCCAAGGCGGGCTCGAGGACGGGGCATTGGCGCAAGTCGAACACATGATTGCTGGCGCGCTTGGAAAACCCAAAGGCAAAGCCCACCGCCTTAGCCTTGACGCCATGGAATGTGGCCCGGCGGCGTCCAGCGCCGGTGGCGTCAATCAGCGCGCCCACCGGCGCATCAATGTGCGCGCGCTCCAACGCCTCTTCGATCACACCGCGCTTCCAGCGCTGATAGGCTTCGCTCTCCCAATGCTGCAGCGTGCAGCCGCCGCATTGGCCGAAATGCGTGCACACCGGCACCGTGCGTTCTGGACTTGCGCGTTCCACGGTGACCAATCCGGCTCGGTCGCCGATCAGCGCATAGGTCACATGCTCACCCGGCAATGTGAACGGGATAAACACCGGTCCGTCATTCGTTTGCGCGATCCCATCGCCGCGCGCGCCAACGGCGGCGATTTTGGCAAAGCTTGCACGACTTCCGTCAGCCTCGTTGAAGGGCTGTTTGCGATCATGATCGGCGCCGGTCACAATGGTTTATCGTCCTTTCAGCATGCGTTCACCGTAAGTATGTGACATAGTTGCGCTTGAATGAGGAGACAGCCATGATTTCGCGCCTCGTGCTCGCCAGCGCCTTCGTCGTAACCTCAACATCAACCGCCTTGGCCGAACCTCGGTATGGCTATCGTTCCGTATGCGACAGTGTCAGAACTGACCGCGGCGCGGCTGGAGCGGCCGTTGGTGGGATCATCGGTGGCGTAATTGGCAGTGAAATCGCTAGTGATGACGACGCCGTCGGGGGGATCATCCTCGGCGCAGCGCTGGGCGCCATTGTGGGCAATGAGATTGGCAAGGACTCTGTGGAGTGCGTGGATTATCGCCCCTATGGCCATCGCCCCCATCCGCCAGCCTATGCCAGCGGCCAAGTGATCTGGCAACGGCCGCATCCCCAAGACCACTATGGCGATTACTACTCCCAAGGCAGACCCACATACGCTGTGGATCGCACGCCTTCACAAGGCTATGGCGGACCGCGCCCGGCTTCCGACGTGCGCTGGTATGGCGAAGACCCCACGGGCGGTTATGGCGAACCGCAATATACCGGCCCGACCGAGCCCTACTATGGCGATGACGAACTGGCCGGCGGACCGGTTCAGCTTGGCCCGGCCCCCGCGTCCGGTGAATGCCAGCAAGCCCAGCGCCAAACACAATTGCCCAACGGCGAATTGGTCATTGACGTCATCCGTGTCTGCCCTGGCCCTAATGGCGAATGGGTGATTGACGAGTGATCAGGGCGAAGCATTTTGGGTGGCGCGCAGGTCGAGCGATCCTGAGCAGATTAACAGCCGCGCACCACGTGGATCAACCATTCTCGATTGCCATCCCCGCCTGTGATTGGGCTTGTCTCGCGTGAGACCACACGCCAGCCAATCCATGCCAAATCGTCCACCAATCGATCAAAGGCAGGAGCAATAGCCGCATCATCTTTAACAATACCGCCACGGCCGACATGCTTGCGCCCCACCTCGAATTGCGGCTTGAACAGCGCCACCAATTCCGCGTGCTCGGCAGCCAGGCTCAATGGCCGCTCGATCACTTTAGCCAAGCCGATAAAGCTGGCGTCGCACACCACCAAGGATGGCGGCGTCGGAATTGCGGCCTCAGTCAATGAGCGCGCATCAACCGGCGAGATATCACTGACGCGCGGATTATGGCGAAGGCTGGGATGCAGCTGTCCCCGGCCCACATCCACAGCGAAGACATGGTCCGCGCCTCGCCTCAACAATACATCGGTGAACCCGCCCGTGGAGGCGCCCACATCCAGGCACATGCGGCCACGCGGATCGACGCCAAACGTATCCAACGCATGGGCGAGTTTCAGTCCGCCTCGCGACACGTAAGGGTGGGCCGGCGCGGCCTTAATCACAGCCTCTTGCGATACCTTCTGGCTGGGTTTGCGCGCCGGTTCGCCATCGACCGTGACTAGCCCCGCCGCAATCGCAGCCTCGGCTTGCGCCCGGGTGGAGAAATGACCGCGAAGAACGAGCGCGCGATCCAATCGTTCACGCTGGGATGGCTCGCTCACGCACTCCAGGCTGCGGTCTCGTGGATTGCAGCGACATCGCCACGCCCCAGCGCCGCGATGGCGGTGGATGCGATATCAGGGGCCATCAATCCTGCTTCGGTGTACATTTCGTCATGCGTGCCTTGGTCTTGGAACACATCGGGCAAGGTCATCGTCCGGACCGCCACGCCGCGATCAAGCGCGCCGGTTTCGGCCAGATGGTGAAGAACAAAGGCGCCGAAGCCGCCGCGCGCGCCCTCTTCGATGGTGATAACCACTTCGTGGTTGGCCACCAGCGTGTTGATCAACTCGGTGTCGAGTGGTTTGGCAAACCGCGCATCGGCCACTGTGGTGGAGAGGCCCTGGGCCGCGAGCATATCGGCGGCTTTGAGCGCCTCCTGCATGCGCGCGCCATAGGACAATATCGCGATCACTGAGCCTTCGCGGAGGATCCGCCCCTTACCAATCTCCAAAGGCTCGAGGAGTTCAGGGATATCGACCCCCACGCCATTGCCGCGCGGATAGCGGAATGCGCTGGGACGATCGTCGATCTGCGCTGCGGTTTTCACCATGCGCGCGAGCTCCGCCTCGTCAGCAGCCGCCATGCAGACAAAGTCAGGCAGTTGTCCCAAATAGCCGATGTCGAACGATCCGGCATGTGTGGCCCCATCCGCGCCCACCAGGCCCGCCCGATCGATGGCGAACCTAACGGGCAGCTTTTGGATCGCCACGTCATGGACGACTTGGTCATAGCCGCGCTGCAAAAACGTGGAGTAGATCGCGGCAAACGGTCTGAGGCCGTCCGCCGCCATACCCGCGGCGAAGGTCACGGCGTGTTGCTCGGCAATGCCCACATCGAAACTGCGGTCAGGGTATGACTCGGCGAACTTATTGAGGCCCGTGCCTGAAGGCATGGCCGCGGTAACCGCCACAATTTTGGGATCATCGGCGGCGCACTTGATCAAGCTGTCGGCGAACACGCCGGTGTATGACGGTGCGTTGGCGGTTTTCTTTTGCTGTTCGCCGGTGACCACATTGAACTTGCTGACGCCGTGATACTTGTCAGGCGCAGCTTCCGCGGGCCGATAGCCATGACCCTTGTGTGTGACGGCGTGGATCAGAACTGGCCCGTCTCTGAAGTCCTTCACGTTCTTCAAGACACCGACCAAACTGTCGAGATCGTGTCCGTCAATGGGGCCCAGATAATAGAAACCAAGCGACTCAAACAGGCTGCCCTCAAGGCCCACATCGCGCGCGAGTTCTTCAGCACGTTTGGCGGTGTTGTAGATCGGTTTGCCCAAATGCCGGGCCACATGTTTGCCCGCTTTGCGCAGCGCCGTGTAGCCAGGTGCGGAGACAAGCTTTGCCAAGTGCCCGCTCATGGCGCCCACCGGCGGAGCGATGGACATGTCATTATCGTTCAAAATCACGATCAACGGCCGATCCATGGCGCCGGCGTTGTTCATCGCCTCATACGCCATTCCAGCCGACATGGCGCCGTCGCCGATCACGCACACGACCCGGCCCTCGCGCTGCTGCAATTCGCGCGAAACCGCGAAGCCCAGACCAGCCGAAATCGACGTCGATGCGTGGGCGGCGCCAAACGGATCAAACTCGCTCTCAGACCGCTTGGTGAAGCCCGACAGTCCATCCTTCTGGCGTAGCGTGCGAATGCGGTCGCGTCGTCCGGTCACGATTTTGTGGGGATAGCATTGGTGGCCCACATCCCAGATCAAAAGATCATCAGGCGTGTCAAACACATGATGAATGGCGACGGTCAATTCGACAACGCCTAGCCCTGCCCCCAAATGACCGCCAGTGACCGACACGGCGTCAATGGTTTCTTGGCGTACTTCGTCGGCAAGCTGGCGCAACTCGCCAATGCTGAGTTGCCGCAGATCATCTGGCCCCGAAATACGATCGAGCACGGCTAGTTTATCGGCCATGTCGCAACCTCCAATACGCGCAAACTAGGCTTCGCGAGTGAGAACGAAATCCACCGCTTGACGTAGAATGTCGGCACTACGACCAAACACGTCGAGGTGTTGTTTTGCCTGTGCGGCAAGCAGTCGCGCCTGGGACTCAGCGCCCTCTTCGCCCATCACGGTGACAAAATTCGCTTTTCCCCTCGCCAAATCCTTCTGTGCTGACTTACCCAAACGTACTTCATCGCCCCTCACATCAAGCAGATCATCGACAATCTGGTAAGCCAACCCCAAATCGTGTGCAAATGCAGCAATTGCTGAATCTGCTGAACCTCCCACACGTCCCATGAGGGGACCGACTTCGGCGGCATAGGTGATCAGCGCGCCGGTCTTCATCCGTTGCATTCGCGATAACAACGCCACGTCGACTTCGCCCGTTTCAGACTGAGCTTCTGTCAACATGTCGATCATCTGACCGCCGACCATGCCGCGCGCGCCAGCTGCTTTGGCCATTCGAAACGCCAGTTCAGATCGCACCGTTGCTTCGAAATGGGTGTCGGGATGACACAAAATCTCAAAGCTAAGCGCCAACAACGCGTCGCCCGCAAGTACCGCGGTCGCTTCATCATAAGCGCGATGAACGGTCGGTCGCCCCCTGCGAAAATCATCGTCATCCATGCACGGCAAATCGTCGTGGATCAGCGAGTAGGTATGCACGCATTCCAACGCAGCTGCTGCGCGCAAAAGTCCGCGTTCGTCAACGTCGAACAATCGACCGCAATGCAACACAAAGAAGGGACGCAATCTCTTGCCGCCCCCAAGAGCGGCATAGCGCATCGCCGATAGCAACTGTCCTTCTGGACCATTGGCCCGTGGAATCAGCGCGTCTAGAGCCACAGTGACGCGGTCTGCGGTTTCGTCCAGCAGCTTGGCGAACTCGCTGTCAGCCATCATGGCCCCAACGCCCTCCTGTTACTGCAAACATGCAGCCCAAAACAAGATTGTTGCAATAGGTGCGCCATGGTGAACATCAAGGAGTGGTCTTCGCGAGGGGAACACAAGGACGAAAACCCTGAACGGGGCGCCCGGCGTGAGGCAATCGACGTATTCTGGCTTCTCCAGCGGCTACTCGGCGTCAAAAGGTTCGGTCCTGGGTTGACCGTCGCGCTGCAGCACGATTTTGTCCACGCGCAATTGCGCGGCTTTTAATTTTTCTTCGCAATGCGTGCGCAACTTGGCCCCGCGTTCATAGATCGCCAAGGATTCCTCGAGCGGCGCCTCGCCCGTTTCTAATCGATGCACAATTTGCTCAAGCTCTTTCAATGCGTCCTCAAAACTCAGCGAGTCCACGGGCGCTTGGTCGCGATCCTTTGCCATGGCCTGTCCTTAACTCAAAACCAGACCATACGCACGGCCGGCATTAAGGACAATCGCAACCGGTCTGCAAATTGAGTTCACTTGATCGGTTCGAACTGGCGCGTGGACCAATAGCTGTCGCCGCCGTCGACAATACAACGCCATCCACGCGACAGGAGCACCGGACGCATCATACGATTGATCCAACCATGGGCGCAGACCAACACCCTCTGTCCCCCATCGCTTGTCGCCGCGGCGATCAACATGTCGACCGCCTCGTCGGCGCGCAATTCCGCATGTTTGCGGCTTTCCATGTTGCCCGATGCGCCAAACCACCAGGAAATGCGCGCCAACACGCCCCACGGACCCGGCCGGAGCCGGATCCCGGCAAAGGGCGGGGGTGGAAGTGGCGCCTCCACCAAGCGCGGATCGGACAGTATGGCGTGATCACCGGCCAAGGCCTGGGCGGTCTCCTGAGCGCGACGCAGCGTGCTCGCATAAATCACGTCCGCGTTTTGAGCCAATTTGACCAAGCTTTCTGGCGGCGACTGATCGTGCGCCAACCCGCCTTCGTCGTAGGCCGCCCACCAATCGCGATATTGTCGATAAGATATGTATTTCGAGCGATCGAGCGCGGGACGACCATGGCGGACCAGCGTTATGCTCGGTCGGCCCGGTAGGATCAGCGTCCCATGCGGGTTTTGCGGACTGGCCGCCGCGTCATCCTGTGCTGATTGAGTGCGGCCATCCACAACATTTTACCCGGATTCAGCGCTCAAAGCGCTCACATATGCGGACACGCTGGCCGCCAACGCGTCCAGGTCGTAACCGCCTTCCAGCGTGGACACAAGCCGCCCCTCGCAGGTGCGCTCGGCCAATCGTTTCAACTCGCGCGCCGACCAGGCAAAATCCTCAGCTTCCAGCATAAATTGCGCCAACGGGTCGGCAACGTGAGCATCAAAGCCGGCAGAGACCAGAATCAGCTCCGGTCTGAACGCCTCAACCGCCGGGATGATGCGGTTGGCAAAGACTTCGCGCCATTCCTGGCGCGGCGTAAACGCAGGCAGCGGCGCGTTGATGAGATTGCCAGTCTCGCCCACTTCGTCGGCTCGGCCTGTGCCGGGGTAGATATCGCCTTCATGGATGGAGGCAAAACAGACTGCGGGCGTCCGACTGGCGTAGTCCTGTGTGCCATTGCCGTGATGCACGTCAATATCCACCACCGCCACGCGGTTCATACCGTGGTGCTCCAGGGCGTGAGCGGCCCCAATGGCCACCGCGTTAAACAAACAAAACCCCATTGCGCGGTTATGTTCAGCATGGTGGCCAGGTGGACGCATGGCGCAGAACGCACTGTTGATGACCCCGTCCACCACGGAGTCGATCCCCGCCATGACAGCGCCGGCCGCGCGCAATGACGCTTGCCAGCTATACCCGTTCAGCGCAGTGTCCATGGATAGATGGTATGTGCCCGGCCCGGCGTGTTCGCAGCATCTCTCAATGGTCTCCACATGCTCGGCGCTATGGACGCGCAAGATATCGCTCACCTCGGCAAGCGGCGCTTGGTGTTGCGTCGTTATGCCCTCGCGAAGCCCGCCAATTGCGCCGAGGATCGCCTCCAATCGCTGCGCGCGTTCTGGGTGTCCCTCGGGCGCGGCGTGGGCCAGGCCAATGGGATGGGTGAAGACGCCCACAGGCGCGGTCGTTAACTGCCCCTGGTGAGATTGGCTTTCGACGTGCGCCCCCACAGTCAGTGATCCGCCATCGAAGCAAAGTCGGCTTCGCTCGCCACTTCGACGCCCGGCGGTGCAGGCACGTCATCGGGCACGAAGAAATCGGGCAAGAGCGGCTTTGAGGGATCAACACGATAGCGGTCAAAATTGCTGACGCCATGCTGGTAGAGAAATGTATCATCAATCACGAAATTGCCGGTAAATTCGCGCGCCGGCTTGGTCAAAATCAAATGGGCGGCGTCTGCGAGAATTTCCGGCGTCCGGCACATTTTCAGCCCAGCTTCGCCAGCCAACACGTTTTCCACCGCAGACGTGGCGATCGCCGTACGCGGCCAGAGTGCGTTCGCAGCCACGCCTCGATCGCGAAATTCCTCCGCCCACCCCAACACGCATAGGCTCATGCCATACTTTGCAGACGTATAAGCCACGTGCGGGCCGAACCATTTGGGACGCATATCCAAGGGCGGCGACATGCTGAGAATATGGGGATTGTCCGCCTCAAGAAGGTGGGGCAAGCAGGTCTGGGTGACCAAATAGGTGCCGCGCGCATTCACCTGATGCATCAGGTCCCAACGCTTCATCGGCGTGTCCAGTGTCGGCAAGGGAAAAATGGCCGAGGCGTTGTTCACCACCACATCCACACCGCCAAATTCACGCACCACCTGATGGATGGCCGCCTTCACCCAATCCTCGGAACGAATGTCACACACCACGGGAAGCCCACGCCCGCCGGCAGCGTTTATCTCCTCAGCGGCCGTGTAAATTGTGCCTGGAAGCTTGGGGTGGGGTTCGGTTGTCTTGGCCAGGATTGCGACATTGGCGCCATCGGCCGCGCAGCGCTTCGCAATGGCCAGGCCAATGCCACGACTGCCTCCCGTGATCACGAGTGTCTTGCCGTTCAATTCAGTCATGGACGCCTCCCAGATGCGCTTTTCCCGCGCAATGGCCGCCATCGTGCTCGCGATCGATGCGGCAAAGCAAGCGCTGCGTCACCAGCGCCTGATCGCACTTAGAGCGGACGCCATACGCGCCCTGTGGGACACGCCAGCCCCTCCTCATTCTGACAGCGCTTGAAGGTAAACAACACGGTCACCGCCTTGCCCACCAGCCATTCCGCCGGAACGAACCCCAGATTGCCAGGCTCCGAACGGGTTCGACGCAACCGACTATCGCGCGAGGAGTCCCGATTGTCGCCCATCACAAAAATATGTCCCGCCGGCACGCGGTAAGGCCCGGCGTCGTCGAGTGGTTCAAAGGGACTGCGTTCAAAAATCGGATGGACCGGTCCTTCGGGAAGTTCCTCTTGGTACATGGTGACATTCACCACGGGACCATCGTGGGTTCGGTAGGAGATTTCTCTCATTTCCACCCGCTCAACGGGTGCGCAGTCTGAGCCGCTGGGCGCGCAATTGATGTAAAGCCGCTCGTTCTGAACGTAGATGAGGTCATTGGGCAGGCCGATGACCCGCTTGATCAAATGCTCGCCAGAGTCCGGCCCCTTCGGCTTCCAAAACACCACCACATCGCCGCGATCGGGCAAGGGTTGGGCAAAGGGCAGCCAAGTCAAAAATCGCTTATCGGCGTCGCCTTCGGGCAAGAACCGTCCCAAACCGAACGGCAGGGTGTGACGACTATACCCATAAGAAAAATTTGTGACCATCACCCGGTCATGCACTTCCAGCGTGGGCTGCATGCTTTCCGAGGGTATGTAGAACACACGGAACACCAGCGTAGTGATCACCAGATAGACCAAGGCGGCGCCGGCAAGAAAACGAACCACCTCCATCACTTCACCTTGGGCCGGTCGCCCTGCGGACTGCGCAGCGTCGCCCTCAGCGTCGTGGGTGTCGGATCGGTCTGTTTCAGTCATGTGTTCGCCATGCGATTGGGGCCAGCCTCAAAACCAGCTGGATAGATGTGGCTAAGCGCGCGCTGACTGTCATCCAGTGAACGCACAGTGATTCACTAGCTGTCCAGCAAATGCTCCGGGACAGAAAACAAACATTCGGCGGTCACGCCAAGAGATTCATACTTGCCGACCGCTCCGGGCAAGACGGTATCGGCGTAAAACCGCGCCAGATCAATGCGCGACTGTGCATAACTCTGATCGCCCTCGCCCGTTTTCAAAAGCCGCTGACCGGCCAAGGCGGCCAGGCCGAGGTAATGTCCGCCAACCACATCGCCGAACAACGATAGATATGTGCTGGCCCCCGACAGTCGATCGGGCATGGACGTATCCTCGGCGGACATGTGCTGCGTTGCGCGCCACAACGCCTCCCCAGCCACTTTCAATCGGGCGGCAATGGGATGAAGTTCCTCGTTGGAGGATGTCTCCAACGACTCCACCGTTTGGCTAATGTCTTCCAACATGGCGCGCGCATGGGCGCCGCCATCCATGGACAATTTGCGCCCTACCAAATCAATGGCCTGAATGCCGTTTGTTCCCTCGTAGATCGGCGCGATGCGCGCATCGCGATAATGCTGGGCCGCGCCCACCTCCTCGACAAAGCCTTGACCGCCATGCACTTGCACGGCCAACGATGTGGCCTCAACACCCATATCCGTGCACCAGGCCTTTGAGATTGGGACAAGCAATTCTTCACGCCCTCGCGCGAGCGCCCGGTCCTCCTCGCTCTCAGCATGTTCTGCAATGTCGGCCTCCACCGCGGTGGCAAAGCAGATCGCCCGTCCCGCCTCGATCTTGGCCTTGATGGTCAGAAGCATGCGGCGCACATCGGGATGGTCGATGATACGGCCAAGCTTTTCCCCGCCATGTCCGTTCACTGCGGGCGTGCGCCCTTGACGGCGGTCTTTGGCGAAGGCGACGGCGCGTTGATAGGCGCGTTCGGCAATGGCCACGCCTTGAACGCCGACATTGAGCCGCGCTGAGTTCATCATGGTGAACATCATGCGCATGCCCTCATTCTCCGCGCCGATGAGATACCCCAATGCGCCGGTGTCGTCCCCGTAAGACATCACGCATGTGGGCGAGGCGTGAATGCCCATTTTTTCCTCAAGCCCAATGCATCTCATGTCATTGCGCTGTCCGATTGATCCGTCGTCATTGACCAAAAACTTGGGCACGAGGAACAGTGAAATGCCTTTGACGCCCTCCGGTGCGTCCGGCAGTCGGGCGAGCACCAAATGGATCACATTGTCGGCCATGTCGTGATCGCCGTATGTGATCCAGATCTTTTGTCCCTGGATATGATATGAACCATCACCATTCGGCGTGGCTTTGGTTTTCAACAGCCCCACATCCGATCCAGCGTGCGGTTCGGTCAACGCCATGGCGCCGGTCCACTCACCGTTCACCAATTTTGGGAGAAATTTGGCGTTTTGTTCCTCTGTGCCATGCTGGGTGAGCGCCTCGACGGCGCCCAAAGTCAACATCGGACACAACCCAAACGACATGTTGGCGGACTGCACCATCTCCGACACGGCTAACGCCATGGCCCGGGGCAGCCCCGCGCCGCCGACCGCTTCGGGGAAAGACAAACCCTGCCATTGACCGTCGGCATAGTGCTTGTAGGCCTCTTTGAACCCGCCGGCCGTATAGACGACGCCATTTTCCAAGCGCGCGCCGTCATGGTCACCGCTGTGATTGAGCGGCGCCAACACATCCACCGCCAGCTTTCCAGCCTCTTCTAAAACAGCCGCCTCGGTGTCGTCGGAGAGTTCATGGAAGGCCGGATATGCCCGCAACCGGGTCATGGCGGCAACCTCCTCCAAACAAAAGCGGATATCGCGAATGGGCGCAGCATATGTCATGGTCAAAATTCCCTGGACCGCTGTTTGGGTTCTGTGTTCAACGCTAACCTAACGCGTCGGCGACCCATCGCCCAGTGGCGACGGTCAACAACAATGGAGAAGGGGGACATCAATGCGTCGTGTGGACTGGATCGTATTCACTGTTTTTGTTTTTGCAATGGGCTGTGCGCCGACGCCGAAGCCGATCCTCGCGTCCGCGCCGGACGGCATGTATCAGCTGGACAAAAGCCACGCCAGCGTGGTGTTTCGAGTGGGACACCTCAATGGTCTGTCCCGCTATGTGGGGCGATTCGACGAGTTTGACGCCGCGTTGGACTTCGACCAAGCGAACCCGGAGGCAAGTCGCCTCGAAGCCAGACTTGAGGCGGCCTCAATCAACACCGGCCTTGAAGGGTTTGACGAGCAACTGGCCAATGACCGAAATTTATTCGACGCGCGCAATCATCCGCAAATATCATTTGTCTCCACATCAGTGACCATGACGGGGGACACGACGGCGATCGTGACCGGCGATTTGTCCTTTCGCGGCGTGACGCGACCAATCGAACTCGATGTGGTGTTCAATGGAGTCACGCGTGATCCACTTCGCGGCGGGCGCAATGTGGTGGGATTTTCAGCCACCTCAACGCTCAAACGATCGCATTGGGACGCTGACGCATTTGTGAACTTTGGCGTGGACGATGACGTGGAAGTCCTGATCGAGGCGGAATTCATCAGGCAGTAGTGATGATACCCCCTTCGGAGCCGCGATTATTGCCAATTTGTCAAAAAACCTTCTTCGGGTGGTCACTGGACGAACGGTGCGGTAAACGCCAAGTAACTCGCGTCAATCGGTCGCAATTCGTTCGTCAATTGCGAAAACTTCCATCATAAGGGGTGAATTCCATGATGAAATCAGCATTACTTAGCGCCGCCGCCACACTGGTTTTAACCGGCGCCGCAAGCGCTCATCTGCAAGACGATGGTACTGACTGGATGGCCTATGCGGGCACTTACGACATGGACGACAGCCATGCGGTGGTGACGTGGAGCATCCAGCATTTGGGTCTGTCACAGTATACCGCGCAGTTTGAGACGGTCACTGGCCAGCTGACCATCGACGCCGAAAATCTCTCCAATTCGTCGGTAATCGCCACAATCGCCGCAGACAGCGTCGACACTGACTACACGGGCGAGAAGGACTTTGACGCCGAAGTTGAAGGATTTCTCGGCGCGGCCGAAAATCCCGAAATCACCTTTGCATCAACCGGTCTGGAACTGACTGGCGAGCGCACTGGCGTTCTGACCGGCGATCTGACCTTGGCCGGCGTGACCCAGCCGGTCGAATTGAATGTGATTTTGACCGGCGCGCTGGAGAGCCATCCGTTTGTCGGCCGTCCTGCATTGGGCTTCACCGCTACGGGATCGATCAGCCGTTCAAACTTCAATTTTGAGCTTCCCGGACCGCTCCAAGGCGGGCTTGGCGACGAAGTGAACGTGGTCGTCACAGCAGAATTCATTAAATCTGAGTAGCCTATCAGCCGGCCCGTGGGTGAAAGTCGTGCGGGCCGGCTTTTCATTGACCCCTGACTGCACGGGATACGGGAATGACCGCCGCAACCCAGAGATACACCACCGGCGCCATCATTTTGCATTGGGCCATCGCCGTCATGATCGTCCTGCAAGTGATCGGCGGGGTGTGGATGACGGGTCTGGCGGACTCAGCGTTGAAATTTAATGTCTATCAATTCCATAAGACGGCGGGGCTCATCGTCTTATTCCTCAGTCTTGCGCGGATTGCGTGGCGTATTTTGAACCCGCCGCCCCCCATGCCGCCCATGCCGGGGTGGCAGGCGACCATCGCTAAGGCGACGCACTGGATTTTTTACGGACTGATCATCGCCATCCCCCTCACGGGCTGGATGTATGTCTCCGCCAGTCCACGCGGCGTGCCGACGCTGTTGTTCAATCTGGTTGAATGGCCGCATTTGGCGGGCTTGGTGAATATGGCGGTCTCGGACGTCGAAACAGGGGGCTGCGCCGGCTTTGCCTTCACCAAGTCCTGCATCGCACCGATCCTCAGTGAAACTCACGAAATTTTGGCCTTCGCCACCATGGGGCTGTTGGTGTTACATCTCGGCGCCGCACTCAAGCATCAGTTTGTGGACAAGGATCAATTGCTTGCGCGCATGGCGCCGCGCGTGTTCGGCCCCACGCTGGCCGTTGCGCCCTCGCCTCGCAGCACATCCATTGCGGCATTAGTCTTTTTCGTTCCGCTAGCCTTGGGCCTCGCCGCCGCAATGTTGTCGGGATCGGGGGCATCAACCACGCCGAGCGAAACGCAAAATCAGGCCGAACCGTCTGGCGCGGAGACCTGGGCGGTGGACCACGACCAGAGCAGGCTGTTTTTCACCGTGACCTACAATGGTCAGGACTTGACCGGAGATATTCCAAATTGGCGGGCCGACATTCAATTCGACCCCAACCAGCTCGAGCAAGCCTCGGCCACGATCGTGATTGACGCGGCGACGATCAAAACTGGCGACGCTTTTTTTGACAACACCATGGCGCGCAGTGATGGACTGCAACTCGATCGCTATCCGCAAATCACCGTCGCCTTGACCAATTTCCGGCAAGGCGTCGACACTGACTATGTGGCCAACGCGGAAGTGAGCATGGTGAACCGCACAAAAACGCTGGAGTTTCCCTTCTCATTGGCCATTGATGACGACACCGCGAAGATGTCGGGCGAGCTAGATTTTGATCGGTTCGACTTCGATTTGGGCCGCATCAATGATCCCAATGCCAACTATGTCTCGGAAACCGTGACAGTGTCAGCCAATGTGACAGCGGCGCGCAGCCCATGATCCCTGTCATTACAGGGGATGACATGGGGGTCCAACAGGCCGCGCAAGCTCTACTTGCCGGCCGCTTGGTCGCGATTCCCACCGAGACGGTGTACGGATTGGCGGCGTTGGCAAGTGATGACGACGCCGTGGCAAGTCTATACGCGGCCAAGCAACGTCCCGAGTTTAATCCCCTCATAGTTCATGTCATCGGCGCCGACTCCGCGCGCGAACTGACGGACTGGCCCGAGATTGCGGATGCCTTGACGCAGGCATTCTGGCCAGGTCCGCTGACCCTTGTGCTCCCCAAGAAGGCTGGAGCGCCGGTGAGCGAATTGGCGACAGCCGGATTAGACACCGTCGCGGTTCGTTCGCCTGCCCATCCCGTATCACGGGCTGTGATCGCGCTCACCGGACCGCTGGTCGCGCCAAGCGCAAACCGATCAGGCTATCTCAGCCCCACCACAGCCAGCGATGTGGCGAAAAATTTTTCCGACGAAATCGCTCTCATATTGGACCATGGGGCAACTCGCCACGGTGTGGAGTCAACGGTTTTGGCCATAACGTCCGATGAGATCACGCTACTTCGTCCCGGTCCGATTGCGCTGTGTGAACTGGAAGGCGCCATTGGCCGGGCCATTACCCGCAGAACAGATATGCAAAAGCCCTTGAGTCCCGGTCAGACACTCCAGCATTATGCCCCAAAACGCGCCAAGCTACGCCTAAACGCTGATGGCCCGAAGGCGCGCGAAGCCTATCTCGGCTTTGGCCCCGGACCGTGGTCTGTCCTCAACCTATCACCCAATCAAGACCTGACCGAAGCGGCGGCGAACTTGTTCAGCTATCTGCGCGCGCTTGATGATGCTGGATACGCCAATATTGCCGTGGCTCAGATCCCCAACGAAGGGTTGGGTGAAGCCATTAACGACCGTTTGCGCCGTGCGGCCGGAGAACATTCCTAGTCAAGACTTTGTTTAGAATCTGAAACTATCCCTTTCTGCATCAATGAGGGCAGAAGGCCATGAAGACTGCACAATTCTTTTACCCTGGCTTTGAGTACGCGGGCTTTGAATCGAAATTCGATTGCGCGCTTACCATCTTGTTGTGTGACGTTGTCGTGACCTGGCACGCGGTCCGCGAGCCCTTTCAGCGCCTGACCGCACGACTGGCTCCGCGCCTTGCTCCACAATTCGACGCTTAAGCCGCAAAATCCCACTCCAGACTTGGTCTTGTGATCGATCATCGTCATATCGATCAGTATGGATGCTCAAGCCGACACCTCGCCGATTGCAGCGCTCAAGCAAATTCTTCGAGCGGATTTGTGGACCGATGATCCAGACCTCATAGGCGGCCGGCTTGAAGATTGGCGCGGGCGCTATCGCGGCCACGCTCCGCTTATGGCCTTGCCGCGCTCCACATCCGATGTGGCGGACATTGTCAGCGCTTGCGCGCGCCTGGGCGTGGCGATTACGCCGCAAGGCGGCAATACGGGCTTAGTGGGCGCAGCCACGCCCCAAGGCGAAATTCTGTTGAGCACCCAACGCCTGACGGCGATCCGCGCGGTGGATCCCACCAATATGGCTTTGGTCGCCGAGGCGGGCGCCACTCTTTCGCAAGTTCAAACTGCCGCGCGCGAAGCCGGCCTGATGTTCCCCATGAGCCTCGGCAGTGAGGGCGCGGCAACCGTGGGCGGATTGATCTCGACCAACGCCGGAGGCGTCAATGTGGTGCGCTACGGCATGATGCGCGACCTGGTTTTGGGGCTCGAGGTTGTATTGCCGGATGGCCGCGCGTGGGATGGTGTGCGCGCACTGCGCAAGGACAACCGCGGCTATGACCTCAAACAGCTCTTCATTGGCGCGGAAGGCACGCTAGGCGTGGTGACCGCCGCAGTGCTGAAACTGTTTCCAGCGCCCAAACACACCGCGACCGTGTTTGGCGGCGCGCCCTCTGCCCACAACGCTATTGAGTTATTGGCAAAATTGCGGGCTGAAATGGGTGATGGCGTGAGCGCAATTGAGCTAATCCCGCGCATCGGTGTTGATTTGGTGCTCAAGCACATTCCTGGCGTGCGCGATCCATTGGATGCACTCCATCCTTGGTATGTTCTTATCGATGTGGGCTTTACCGCCGCCGCAGGCGCCGCTCATGACGAGCTGGAAAGCCTGTTGGCCAAGGCAATCGCGGACGGCTTGCTGACCGATGCCGTTCTGGCGAAGAACGAGGGCGAGGCCCGCGCACTGTGGACCTTGCGCGAAACGCTCCCCGAAGCGGAGAAGAAGGCTGGCCGGGCCATAAAGCACGATATTTCCACGCCGCCTGGGGCGATTGCGCGCTTTTTGGAGCGCACCCAAAGCGCTATTCACGCGGCCATGCCTGACGCGGCGATTATTGCGTTTGGCCATGTGGGCGACGGCAATTTGCATTTTAATGTAACGCGCGACGGCGGTTTGTCGGCGGAGGAGGTGGAGCGGCTATCTCCTCAAATCAACGCCATAATCTATGATGCGGTCGCCGAGTTTGGCGGTTCGATCTCCGCAGAACATGGTATCGGCGTCCTCAAGCGCGAGCTGCTCGCCGAACGCTATCCGACAGTCGAATTGGACATGATGCGCGCGATCAAGTCAGCGCTCGACCCGGCCAACATTATGAATCCGCGAGTGCTTGTGAGTTCCGAAACGAAACTCCCCCACTGAGTCTGGCCTTGCCATTGAGAATACGAGTAGACAATTGCCACAATCCCATGTCCCACAACGAGCGCCGTGTTCCGGCCTGGAGGAAACAACGCCATGCTGGTTGTCCTGAGCCCCGCTAAAGACCTCGATTTCTCCAATTCTCCCCACGAAGGCTTGGAGTTCTCCGCGCCGCACTTTGTCGATGAAGCCGCCAAGCTGGCCAAAGCCACCAAGCGATTGAGCCGGCGCGACATTATCAATCTGATGGGCGTTTCGGAAAAGTTGGCGGACCTGAATTACCAACGCTTTCAAGCGCTCTCACCTGACGACGACAGCCTGGCTGATCACCGCATGGCCGCTGCGTTCGCGTTTGCTGGCGACGTTTATCGGGGACTGGAAGCGCGCACGCTCACAAGACCGGATCTCGAGTTTGCCCAAACTCATTTGCGCCATTTGTCGGGGCTCTATGGGCTATTGCGTCCCTTAGACGCGATCGAGCCTTACCGGCTGGAAATGGGCTCAAAGCTGAAAACCCGCCGGGGCGCCAATCTTTATGACTTTTGGGGCGACCGGATCGCCAAAGCGCTTGACGCCGACCTCGCCAATCACGAGGACAAAGTGGTGATCAATCTCGCCTCGGATGAGTATGCAAGGGCCATCGACCGCAAAGCGCTCAAGGCGCGTTTGGTCAATGTGGCCTTCAAGGATGTCAAGGATGGCAAAGCGCGGTCTTTATTCTTGTACGTCAAACGCGCACGCGGCTTGATGGCGCGCTGGATCATTGAAAATCGCATTACGTCGCCTGAACGCCTGGCAGATTTTGACGTGGAGGGCTATAGGCTCGACAACGATGCGAGCCGACCGGACGCCCTGATTTTCAAACGCCCCCAGCCGATGAAAAAGGCGGCCTGACCCACCCATTGGTTTGCTATTTTTTACAGCCGATACAGGAGCCTCTTTATGTTCGACGTTCAGGGCCACGCTGCGGTCATCACTGGATCGACGAGTGGCATTGGTCACGCCATTGCCGAAGGCCTGGCTAAGGCTGGCGCGCATGTCATGCTCAATGGCCTCGGCGACGCCGAGGAAATCGAAGCCACCAGGGCCAAGATGGAAGCCGATTTTGGCGTCAAAGTGCGCTACCACCCGGCCAATATGCTCAATTCCGAAGAAATTGCGGACATGGTCACCGCGGCCGAACGAGAATTTGGCCGCCTGGATGTCCTCGTGCCCAATGCCGGCATTCAGCACGTTTCTCCCGTGGATGAGTTTCCAAATGAGAAGTGGGAAGCCATCATCAGTATCAATCTGAGTTCGGCGTTTTACGCGGCCAAGGCCGCCATCCCGATCATGAAGAAACAGGGGCGCGGCCGGATCATCAATATTGCTTCGGCGCATGGATTGCGCGCCTCTCCGTTTAAGTCCGCTTATGTGGCTGCAAAGCACGGCGTTGTTGGGCTGACCAAGGCCATTGCGCTCGAGTTGGCCGAGCAGAACATCACCTGCAACGCCATCTGCCCGGGCTACGTCAAGACGCCGCTGGTGGAGGGGCAAATCGCTGACACCGCCAAGTCGCGCGGCATTTCAGAGGACGACGCATTACGCGACGTCATCCTTTACGCCCAACCCACCAAACGCTTTGTCGAATATGAGGAGTTGGTCGGATTGACGCTGTATCTGGCCTCGGACCTTGGCGCGTCGGTGAACGGAACGGCGCTTTCCATTGATGGCGGCTGGACGGCGAAATGACCTTCGCGTATTGAGCTTGCTGCAACGCAGCAAGAGCGCAAACGGGGACCACCATGTCGCAGAAGAAGGTTGCGTTGGCGCTGCAGGGCGGCGGCGCCCACGGGGCATATACGTGGGGCGTGCTCGATGCACTCCTCGAATCCAAATCCATCATTCCCGTTGCGATCTCCGGCGCCAGCGCTGGCGCGATCAACGCAGCGGCGTTAGCCTCAGGTTGGCTGCATGATGGACGTCATGGCGCCCGCAATACGCTCGAAGCCTTATGGCGCGCTGTGGCCAGCACTGAAGCCAGCCAGACTGCTGCAGCCAATGCCTGGCGATCGCTGCTTGGAGGGGTCACACACGACGCCATGATGGCCGTTGCCGGCATGCTCGCCCGGTTGACAAGTCCCTATGAGCGCAATCCGCTCAATATCAATCCGCTGCGCGATATCATCGCCAAACACATTGATTGCGACCAGCTCAGCAAACGCAGCGCCATTGATCTTTTCGTGGCCGCCACCCCCGTGCGCACCGGTGGATTGAAAGTATTTTCCCGAAAAGAATTAAGCACCGATGTCCTGCTCGCTTCGGCCTGCCTACCCACCGTGTTTCATGCAGTGGATATTAATGGTGTGGCCTATTGGGACGGTGGATATGGCGGCAATCCGCCATTGTGGCCCCTAGTGGGCGATGATCGTCCGGCCCGCGATGTGATCATCGTCCATGTTAATCCGCTGTCAAAGGACAAAAACCCGCACAATATTAAGGAAATCGGCAATCGGCTGGGTGAGGTCGGTTTTAACGCCCCACTTTTGGGTGAGCTCAGAGCGCTGCGTCACCTCCGGCGCATGCCCGGCTCGCGTGGATTGGCCGCGCTGTTCGGAGCAGGGCAAAAACCGGTGCGACTGCATTCTATCGCCGCAGATGACGCGCTTGGTGAGTTTGGCGCCGACACAAAAATGCGGACCGATTGGGCGTTCCTCAATGAATTGTTCGTTCGCGGCCGCGAAACGGGGACCGCTTGGTTGCACGCACACGAACGCGATCTTGGTGTGCGCGATTCCCTCGATCTTGAAGCGCTTTTGCGCGATGTGGACGGCGAATTATGACGGCCCGCGCGCCCGTGGTCGCCGTGGGGGTTGTTTGCTTTCGCGGCCCCGACGAAGTGCTGCTGATCAAGCGCGCCCGCCCTCCTCTGGCGGGCAAATGGTCAATTCCCGGCGGCAAGGTTGAACTTGGCGAACCGCACCAAGCAACTGCGCTGCGCGAACTCTACGAAGAAACCGGCGTCGACGCTGAGCTTATCGGGTTAATCGACATTGTGGATTCCATCGAGACGCATGCACATGGCGACGTTGTGAGTCACTATGTTCTGATCGACTTCGTCGCGCGCTGGAAATCAGGCGACGCACGCGCCGGGGATGACGCCGCCGCCGCGCAGTTCACCCCCTTTGAAGAGGCGGTGAAACGATTGAGTTGGGACCAAACCCGCCGTGTTCTTCACAAGGCGCGATCCTTGTTCTGCGCTGACGCACGTTGAATGCCTAGCTTCGCGACCCAACCCCGCCTATGTATGGATGTCATTTGTGATCGGCCGGCGAGGGTCGATTATTCGCGCGCGACAGCATGGAGACGCTCTATGGCGATACGCACGAGCGGCGCAATTCTAGGCTTCCTTTTTTGGATGGCGGCGGCCGGGGGAACAGCCCATGCCCAGGCGGCGCCACAAATGAGTCCGGCTGAAGACGTGGAAGCGCTGGCGCAAATCATTGGCGCAATCCATTTTCGCCGACAGGCCTGCGTCGGTCGGGACGATCAGACCTGGCGGCAACAAATGGTGCGGCTGATGGAGCTTGAAGCGCCTGAAGACGGCAACCGTCGTCAAAGGTTCGTGCGTGCGTTTAATGCTGGTTATGCCAATGAAGAGCGTCTACGTCCCACTTGCGCCCAAGGTCGCGAAGCTGAGCTACGCTTGGCGGCCGAAGGACGCCGCCTATCTGAACGCCTTGTGAGTCAATTTCTCAGGTAAGCGTAGCGTCTTTGGATTGAGCGTCTTAAACAGGTAGGGATAGTCTGGTCTGACATGATGACTGAGGCCGGCGAGGAGAGGAATATCGTGCCGCAAACCCACGGGCCCAACGAAGATGAACAAAAATCCCTGGCGCTGGAGCTGATCCTGCAGGCTTGGGATGAGGCGTTAGGCCGTGGATGCCAGCCGGAATTGATTGCCACGTCGGCGATCTTCGCCGCCCTCACCGACATGGTGGACACCTATGGTGAGGAACCGGTGGCGGACATGGCCGATAGCTTGGCCGAACGTATTCGCCGCGGCGAATTTTCCATGCGCGACGGGCAAACGCACTAAGCTGTAGTCAACACCTTGCTCCAATTCACCGGTTCCCCTCGGGTTTTGATCAGGGGAGCCCCGGCGCACAATTCCTTCGCGCATCAATTGCCAAGGTTACAAGGCCGCTGCCTAAGATGCGGTCGCAAGCGCGAGTTTCCATGTTCTTTGCAGTGGTGGATAACCGCAATAACCGCACCCCCCAAACACAAATGGAGCCTCCCGGGCGGGGAGCGTATAGCCCGGAAGACCCCATTTGCGACCACTGGTCGGCGGTTTGCTGACTAGTCGTCTGCGCCCGTATCGCGGGACGTGTCTTCAATGGTGATGGTTTTGGAGTAGTTGTACTCCTCGCCTTGGCGGTTCACGCCAGCGCCATCCACTTGGAACAAGCCTGCGTCCACTTTCTGTATGGTGCGCAGGCCGTTTGCCGTCGTACCGTCACGGAAGTAAGCATCGTAATCGCGTGTGGCGGTTTGAGTTTCGGAGTTGAGATCGCGATTGATCACATAGCCGCGCGACGTGCCGTCCCGATACTGGCGCTCTAGATTGCGTTGGGCGAAGAAACCAGTTTCCGTTTGGCCCCAGCGTTGATTGAGATCACGTGAGGCGACCCGGCCCTGAGCGTCAGTAAACTGGCTCGAACGGGTTCGACTGCCCGGCTCACGCTGGCGCAGGCGTTCGCCCCGCAATTCACCGCGCGGTGTGGTGCGGGTGCGTTCGACGCGGCGTTCGCGCGCCTGAGCTTCGGCCTCGTCTGGCGCTATGGCTGACAAGCCAACCGGCGCAGTCGATGCAAGCAAAGCGATGGCAAGCAGTTTCGAGATCATCCCCTATCCTCCTGTGCTGGATGAATGTCCATCGCAGCATTGAACGCAAGAGAAGGTGATCTCCGTCGCGGCAGGCTAACCGCCTCTTACATCGTGGAATTTCACGGGTTGGCCTAACGGATCGCCGATGAACTCACCCTCGCGCATCGCAGTGTCGCCGCGAATGATGGTCATCACTGGCCAACCCTTGAGCGTCATGCCCACAAACGGGGTCCAGCCACAGCGGGTCGCCATATCCTCATCACGGACCTCGCGCACAGCATTCATGTCGACAATGGTAAAGTCGGCGTCATAACCCTGGACCAGCCTTCCCTTGCCCCGAATTTGAAACAGGCGCTGGGCGCCATGGGCGGTGAGATCAACAAATCGCTCCAGGGTCAGTCGGCCGGCATTGACATGATCAAGCATCACCGGGACCAGCGTTTGCACGCCCGGCATGCCCGAGGGCGAGGCAGGGTATGGCTTGGCCTTCTCTTCCAGAGTGTGCGGGGCATGGTCGGACCCAAGCACATCCACAACACCTGCACGCACGGCTTCCCAGAGGGCCTCACGATGGCGCGCCTCACGCACTGGCGGGTTCATTTGCGCTTTACCATCGAGACGCTCGTAGGCCTCAGGGCCGACCAATGTGAGGTGCTGCGGCGTGACCTCCATGGTCGCCACGTCCTTCGCGGCGGCCAACAGCGGCACTTCCTCGGCGGTGGAGATATGCAACACATGGACTTTGGCCCCCGTTTCGCGCGCCAGGTTCAAACATCGCGTGGTCGCGCGCACGGCGGCTTCCACATCGCGCGCTTCATAATGGCTCGACCAATCGCCAGGGCGGGCCCGATCGGCAGTGTCTCGCAGCCGAAATTCGTCTTCGGCGTGAATGGAAATCCGCCGGCGGGCATGGGCGAACACCCTTCGCAGCGGCGCATCTTCGGCCACCAACAGTGATCCGGTGGACGAGCCCATGAACACCTTCACCCCGCAGCAGCCGGGCATGTTCGACAGCTCATCAATTTCATCGGCATTTTCGGGCGTTGCGCCCATGAAAAACGCGTGATCGCAACGCATGCGACCGCGCGCACGTTGAAGTTTGTCCTGGAGCGCCGCCTGGTCAGTCGTGGGTGGATTGGTGTTGGGCATTTCAAACACGGCCGTGACACCACCCAGGACAGCACAGTCCGAGCCGGTCGCGAGATCTTCCTTGTGCTCGAGGCCTGGCTCGCGAAAATGCACTTGCGTGTCGATGACGCCGGGCAGGACATGCAACCCCCTAGCGTCAATGACCTGGTCAGCCTGAACGCCGACCAGTTCGCCAATCGCCGCGATCTTGCCGTCAAGCACACCCACATCGCCCAGGCCGGTTCCAGATGGCGTGACCAATGTCCCGCCTCGAATCAGAAGATCAAAAGATTGCGGCATGCCTCGCATCCTCGTTTCGTCCAAGCAGTGCTCTCGCCGCCTCAAACACACAATCAACGTCCAACTCGTCCATCATGGAATGTTCGGCATGGCGGAGCTGTTCGCGCGCAGTGGCGTCCGCCGCCGCCCCGGCGCGCACCGCCGCGGCGCGCTCGCCCCATGGGCCATAAACACGTTCATCTGTGGGCCCAAAGACCCCCAGCGTTGGCGTGTCCAACGCAGCAGCAATGTGCATCAGGCCGGAATCATTGCCAACAAAAAGACCTGCGCGCTCCAAACACGCCGCCGTGACATCGATGGGCAATTGCCCCGTGAAATCTACGGTTCGACGATCGGGTAAAGCGTCCATCACCGCCTTGGCTTTAGCTTCATCACCTGGCCCGCCGAACACATAGACGGGCCGGCGAGAAAGGCCGCTTGCACGCCCCTCCTCATTGGCGGTGAGCGTGCGAGCAACGGCGGCGAAGCGTTCCGGCGCCCATTCCTTAAACGGCGAGGATGCAGCTGGCGACAACGCCAAAAACCCATGCGCGCCCAGCAACCGATTGTGTGCAACCCGGCGCGCCTCCTCGGTGAGCCAAATGCGCGGACTTGGGGCGGGAACCAAATCCAACACGAGCGCCGCCTCCTCCACTTTGTGAAGGTCAAACCGCGGACGTCCCGAAATGGCGCGGTGCTTGGCGCTGAGAAACCAGCTCGTGCGCGATCCGCGCAGATCCACCACCAAGTCCCAAACCGCATTCACCGTCTGTGTCCAGAGCTTCAGCCAATGGGCTCCATATTTGCGTTTTGCATGAACGATAATCTGGTCGAGGCGAGGCACACCCTTGAACAGTGGCGCAGCGAGTGGGCCGGCGGCAATGGTGAAACGCGCGTCGGGCATCGTATCCACCAGATGGGCGAGCACGCCAGAGGAGAGCACGGCGTCGCCAATACGATTGGAGGTGATGAATAGGACTTTGGCCATGGACCCATGTGTTAGCCGTTTGCGCCAATATCGCCTAGTGTTTCCAATCGATGGCCATGGCGTGCGAACTACCCTTGGCATATATGCATGCCATGTCCGACGATACGCCCCTCTCCGCCTCGCCACAGTCACGCGCTGGACTTTTGGTTTCCGGCCCGGACGCCCCGACCTTTCTTGACGGCCTTTTGACGGTGAATGTGACTGATCTGGAGCCTGATCGCTCCCGCTATGGGGCGCTTTTGTCGCCACAGGGCAAGGTTCAATATGAGCTGATTATCCATCGGACGACGGAAGGGGTTGTGCTGGAGCTGCCTGCTGGAGATCTTGCGCCCAAGCTGGGGCAGAGACTGGCGCTCCTTAAATTGCGCGCTGACGTCACCGTTTCGAACTTGGACACTGGCGAGCTGACTCGATTCGGTCCGGACCACGATCCACGCGTCTCTTCGTTTCACGCCCCACCAATCCCAACTGATCTCGCCACGCGCCGTGTGGAGTTGGCTCTGCCACAGCAAGGCCTCGACTATGGCTTTGAAGAAGTCTTTCTCACTGACGTGAACATGGACTTGCTGAATGGCGTCAACTTCAAAAAGGGCTGCTTTATCGGCCAAGAAGTGGCCAGCCGGATGCGCCGGCGCGGCACAATCCGCAAGCGCACCTTCGCTATTGTGTTTGACGGCCCGGCTCCCGATCCCGGCGCGCCCGTCAACGCGAGCGCCGGTCCGGCGATAGGTCGGATCACATCCACGTCCAACGACTTTGGCCTTGCCATATTGCGAACCGATCGCCTTGTCGGCGCTGGAGGTTTGTCCGCGACGCTCACTGCCGGTGATACGCCTTGCCGCGCCGTGTGCCCGCCCTACGCCAGCGCTGAAGCGATCGGTCTTGTGAAAGAGGACGCCGCATCATGACCGTATCTGGCGCGAGCCGATGCGATTGGTCCCCATCCAACGACACGCTTTATTGCGCCTACCACGACACTGAATGGGGCGTGCCGGAGCGCGATGATCGCGCTTTGTTCGAAAAGCTGGTGCTCGATGGTATGCAGGCGGGTCTGTCTTGGCGGATCATCTTGCAGAAACGCGATGATATTCGCGCTGCTTTTGAGGACTTCGATCCCGACCGATTGGTGCAATGGAGTGAACAAGACATCCAAGACGTCTTGAGCAACCCCAAAGTGATCCGGTCGCGGCTCAAAACCCAAGGCGCTGTGAAAAATGCACGCGCTTTCCTCGAAATGCAGAACCGGGGCGAGGGATTTTCGTCCTACCTTTGGGGTTTTGTCGACGGAGCACCGATCCAAAACCAGTGGCGGCGCATGGCGGATGTGCCGGCAAAAACCGCGATTAGCGAGGCGCTGGCTAAAGACCTCAAAAAACGTGGCTTTGTGTTCTGTGGACCGGTGATTGTTTATGCATTCATGCAGGCCGTGGGCATGGTGAACGACCACCTCACAACCTGTTTTCGCCACAATCCCATCGCCGATCTTGGCGCATAACTTGCTTACTAAAAACAGCGTTCTATTGGAGTTTGGCTCTTCGAGGATTACAATGGGTGAGACAACCGACTAACGGACGCGGGCCAAAGAGCCCAATGCGTGGGATGGCTACGGGATAATTGGTATGGAAGACGTGTTTCTCAGTTTTGCGCCAGAGGATCGCGAACTTGCCGATCATCTAGCGTGGTCCTTGCACAGTCTGGGCAAGTCTGTGTGGATGGATGCATCAGTCGAACAAAATCAGCGGTTTCCTGAGATTTGGGCCGACGAACTAAAGACCGCGAGCACAGTTGTGGTGCTTTGGACGGGAAAGGCGTTGCAGTCGCCAATCGTCAATGCTGAGGCGCGCGAGGGCGCAGCGACCGGACGGTTGATCAACGTCATCTACGACACCGAGGTCAAGGCGGATAACCTGCCAGTGAAATTCATCGAATTTCCCATCTTGGCGATTGACGACGAAACCGACGATTTCAAACCCATCGCCGATTATGTGAAGTCTGTTGCGTCAAAAGCGAAATCGACAACGCCAAAATGGACCGGCAAAACCGAGGACGATACCGCCGCCCTCGCGACCAAATTGGTTGCTCAAGCGAGCGCTGACCCCAATGCAGATTGGAACGGATTTCAAAAAGGGCGCGCTGACGGGATTGAGGACAAACAATCCGCTGCGTTTGCCGCCGCCGCCCGCAAGCTTGCCAATGCTCCAGAAAGCGCGTGGCGGGAAGCTTTTGCGGCCTATGCGCGCGGTGAGTCGCGGTTGGCGGCGATCTACCGGCTAGAGCAATTGTGCGCCAAGGACAACGCCGGGATGGATTGGCGGCGCGCCATTGGAGACCTTGCCTGGCCCTACTTCCCCATTCGCACCATTGGCGGGTCCTATGTCGCTGGAACTCCGTCCCACGAAATGGACGCCCTCACCGCCCCCTATCCGTCCGCAACCATTCGGGTTGCCCGATCTGGCGTGGCGAAACCTGGCAAGTCAAAAGCAAAAACGGCCGATGACGGTGAGAACATGTTTGGCGGCATGTTCTGGTTGGTTTCGGTGATTGCGGCAGCAGGCTTGTTGTTATTTGTGATCAACGAATTCAGTTCGGACCAAACCGAAGCCTCCGGCGAGTCGCGTACCGGTGCGACTCCAACAAGCGCCAGCGCCCCATCGACTGACGCCAATACTGGCGAGCCAGCTGCGTTGAGCGGAGCCAATCCAGCAGCATCGCAAACGTCACCATCACCATCTGAGGATGAACTCGAAGCGGCCGAAGTCGCTGCGGCGGCAGCCATCGCAGCTGCGGCTGCAGAAGCCGCGGAGCGTGAGGCGGCAGCGGAAAAAGCGGCGGCTGAGGAAGCTGAAGCCGCCAGATTGGCCGCTGAGGAACGCGCTGCTGACGAACGGTCCGCCGCCGTAGTCGCGACGCGCTCCTCCGCGGAGTCGCCGGGTCAAGATGGCGGTGATGACGACCTTAGCCTCGCCCGCCAAGCTGGCATGTTCATCCGCGAGTTTGATGCGGGCGAGTGCACGCTCGATGAAGCCGCAACGCACACTGCTGCGAAAGGTGAATCGCTTTGGGTTATCGCTGAAACATATTACGGGCCGAACTGCGGAGCTCGAGCGGCTAACATCTATATTGCCAGCCAATCCGTCTTTACCCCGAAAAGCGGCAAAGGCGCGATTTGGCGTCAGGTGAATAACCCAGACTTGCTCTACCCGGGTGAAACGCTGGTCATCCCAGCGATCACCTAGGTCAAAATTGATTGGAACTGAAGCTTAACGGCTGACGGGATTGCGCACCGTAATTTCGGCGTCGCGCGGCAGTCCCAGTTCAGAGCGTGCGTACACCAGCTCGGCGCCTTCAGGCACAACGATTTTGCAATAGTCCTCGCGAACGCGCACAAAGCTGATGCTGAAGCGATCTGAGCTTTTGCGATCGACCTTCGGTTCGAACGACGCGGTATTGGTGCATCCGCTCGACGGCGCGCGAATAGTCACAGCCTCTGGCGTAACGGATACCGCATAAAGCCGTGTCAGGTCATCGCGGTCGTCAGACCAGTCAGGGCCCTCGTCAGTGGCGACGATTACACACCCACTGGCCAACAGCGCGGCCGCACCTGCGATCAACAATCTCATATTTCCCCTCTCCATCTCAGACGGTGTTGAGGTTTTACGTTTATCGATAAAACCCCAACCCGTGTATCCAAGCGCAGATGAACTCGTCATAACCGAAGCCCAACATTTCGGTCATGTTTGGCTCAGGCGTGAGATCGACCTGATTAAGACGCGTAGTATTCCACCACTAGATTGGGCTCCATTCTGGCCGCGTACGGGACATCGCCCAGTTCAGGAACGCGCACATAGGTCGCGGTCATTTCTTTGGGATCCACGTCAACATAATCGGGGATGTCGCGTTCTGCGCTTTCAAGAGCCTCAAGCACCAGCGCCATATTACGCGACTTGTCCCGCACCTGAACCACATCGCCTGGCTGCATTCGATAACTGGGAATATTGGTCCGACGGCCATTCACCAGAACATGGCCGTGATTGATAAACTGGCGGGCGGCGAACACGGTCGGCACGAATTTGGCTCGATACACCACGGCGTCGAGCCGGCTCTCCAACAAACCAATCAAGTTTTCTGCCGTGTTGCCCTTTTGGGCGGCCGCGTCTTTGTAGATGCGCAGAAATTGTTTCTCGGTGATGTTGCCGTAATAGCCCTTGAGCTTTTGTTTGGCGCGCAGCTGCAGGCCAAAGTCAGACAGCTTGCCTTTGCGGCTTTGACCGTGGAGTCCCGGGCCGTAGCTGCGTTTGTTGACAGGGCTTTTCGGGCGACCCCAGATGTTTTCGCCCATCCGGCGGTCAATTTTGTACTTTGCGGAAATTCGCTTAGACATCCTGTCCTCATTGTCGACGCGCGCCGGCCACCCTCACCAACGGGGCGGCGATTGCAACGGCGGACTGCGCATCACCCGTCTTCATCGTGGTGCACAAAGCGCACCAAGCGCGTGGGGATATCGTATTTGCGCGAAAGGTCAAGAATGCACGCCAATATCGCAGCAGTTATGCTCGGTGAACCAAAGTCATGACGTCCCATTCCGCAGTTGACTTCGTCGCCGAGCACACCTCGATTGACGGTTGGGCCGTTGTCCTGGTGGAGGAAGGGCCTTGGTTGGACGTGGACGATAACCTTAAACGGCTACAGGACCGCCTATATGCTGTGGTTGAAGCGGCGTTGGACGGACGGTTGGCTGCACAATTTCCACAGACTCAGGGGAATGTGGTCGTTATTCAAGTCGAAGGGTTCGGCCTGCCGAAAGATGACGTCGTCTCGTTCTTTGATCGGTTTTCCTCAGGCGTATTGACGATCGAAAATTACGCTAAAGCGTTCAAGAATAATGCAGATGTCCGCGACATTTTATTTGAACTCAATTTGCATGACGTCGTTTGAACAACAGCTCTAAGACTCGTCTTTTTTGAACTCACTTTGCGCCTGCATCAGCTCGCGCGCACGGCGGCGCGGACCGTTTTCAATGGCTTTGATCGCGCCGCGCAGTGTTTGCACCTCTTGGACGGTAAAGCCTGGCCGCGCCAGCATCGTGCGCAAATTGCGCCGCATGCCGTCAGCTTTCTCAGGGGGAAAGAAGAATCCGGCGCGATCCAGCGCCGCAATCAAATGGTCCTGCAGGCCGATGATCTCATCCTTAGTGGCCGGTGGATGGTGCACCGGGCTTTGCGCGCTGGTGTCGCGCGGGCGCGGAGCGTCGCCGGCGAGTGCGCTGCGCCAGGCAAAACAAAACACACCCACGGCTTGGGCGAGATTGAGCGAGGGAAATGCCGAATTGACCGGATAGGTGACGATGAAATCAGCCAACGCCACGTCATCATTCGAAAGGCCCGAATTTTCCTGGCCGAACAGAATGCCGGCCGCGCCTGACACTGCGGGTTTAGCGGCGATATCCAAGCAAAGGTGCGCAAATTCGCCCGGACCAATGACGGGCGTGATCAGCTCGCGCCCGCGCGCGGTGGCCGCGCCTACTTGTAGCAACCCTCCAACGGCTTCGGCTGTCGTTCTGTGCACTGACACCGTCACCGGCCCGTCCAGCGCGCCGGCGGATAAAGGCTCAGCAGCGGGGTTGGGCCAGTGGTCACGCGGGGCCACTAACCGTAGGTCAGACAAACCGAAATTGGCCATCACCCGCGCTGCAGCGCCAATGTTTTCACCCAGTTGGGGACGCACCAAAATGATGGCCGGCGTGGTTTGGTTATCTCCGGCCATTCTCACTCCGGCGCTTAAACGCACATGCGCTTGAACACGCGTCAGTCGGACGCGACAAGCCGCTTGTCGATCCGCTCAGCCACATCGACAAACACATCCCGCTTCACCTCCCAATACCCATCAAAGTGGGACGCCATGTCCACCATCATCAGAAAGAGGAAGGTGAGCGAAAACCCCAAGAACCACAAGATGAGCTGGGTCATGGGCACGCTGCCGGAAGTCTGACCTGTGTCCACTTGGATGCCCGTGACAAAAAACGGGGCCACGATGAACACCGACAGCACAAACAACATGATGATCATAAAGGGCGACGGCTTGGACATCATGTATGCGATCCGCCGGGCGCGCACGCTCGCCAAGCTATCAATGCGGGCCATGATGTGATTGAGCGTCGATTCATCATGAGCGTCTTTGGTTTCAATCCGCCCCACATCCTCAACAATGTTGTCGATGATTTTCTGGTTTTCATTCATCTGAAGCAGGCGTTTGAATATGGGCGACGCAATGTTGCGTGCGTATTGAGCCAGCTCTTTTTGAATGTCACGGATCACAGGAGCGTTTTGCGCGCTGGCCTCACCGTTAAAATAGGGCAGGAACTGAGAGATGGAATCCAAGTGCATGGCTTCATCACGCAAAACAAAATTGATATTGTCATGATCTTGCATGCTCTTAAAAACGAGAAATGCCACAATTAAGGCGTAAATTGTCGAAATCGTTCCACTGAAGATCTCAACAATAAGACTATCTGCATTTGATTCTGGCTGAAACCCAATAGCATCGAGCAGGCTATTGCGCTCAACAAACTCATACAATACTACTGTAAGGATTCCGAATACAATTGGCGTCAGCACGCGAATGCTCAAAACCTCGAACAACTTCAAGCGCCGCAGGAATGTCTCGCTCAATGCTCGCGCCAGAAGTGACAACACCAGCACGGTGGCGGCGACAACAATCAAGGTCGGACCGAGCCAAGCGGGAAATACGCTGGCATCGCCGGATGACAAGATCACGCCAGCGCCTGCGCATGTGAGCGCCGAGAAAACACCTGCAAATCGCATTATCAATTCGCCCCCCTAAGCTAAGATCGCGTTCGACACACAAATTCAGGTCAACAACGACAACGACCATGTTGCCTTGGTATCGCCATAATTGCCCGCGGACAACTCGAGAAGCAATCGCTTCGGCGCATTTTTCAACGGCCTCGGCCAACGACTGGCGTCAGGCGCTCGAGGAATTGTCAGCACGCCAGGCCGGTAGACTTTCGCCGCGAGCCTGACGATGCTAGGGGCTTACATCGCGATAAGAGAGGGCGCGCCACATCGAGGCCGCGCGAGCAGTTCGGAGCCGAAACCTTGATCAAAGTGAAAAATCCCATCGTCGAACTCGACGGTGATGAAATGACCCGCATCATCTGGGCGCTGATTAAAGAAAAATTGATTCTGCCTTATCTTGATGTCGACTTAAAATACTATGATTTGTCTATTCAATCTCGCGATGAAACCGACGACCAAATTACGGTCGACGCCGCGAACGCCATTAAACAACATGGCGTGGGCGTCAAATGTGCGACCATCACCCCAGATGAAGCGCGCGTCGAAGAGTTTGACCTGAAAAAAATGTGGCGCAGCCCAAACGGCACCATCCGCAACATTCTCGGCGGCGTGGTGTTTCGCGCGCCGATCATTTGTAAAAACGTGCCGCGCCTGGTCCCCGGCTGGACCAAGCCGATTGTGGTTGGCCGTCACGCTTTTGGCGACCAATACCGCGCCACTGATTTCCGTTTCCCCGGCCCGGGCAAGCTGACCATCAAGTTTGAAGGCGAAGACGGCCAAACCATCGAGCATGAAGTGTTTGACGCACCCGGTTCGGGCGTGGCGATGGCGATGTATAATCTCGACGAGTCCATCCGCGACTTTGCTCGCGCCTGCATGAATTACGGGCTGAATCTGAACTTCCCAGTCTATCTCTCGACTAAAAATACGATTTTGAAGGCCTATGACGGCCGATTTAAGGACCTGTTCCAAGAAATTTTCGATGCAGAGTTTAAGGAGCGGTTCGAGGCAGCGGGTCTCACCTACGAACACCGGTTGATCGACGATATGGTCGCGGCCGCGTTAAAATGGTCAGGCGGCTATGTCTGGGCGTGTAAGAACTATGACGGGGATGTGCAATCCGACACCGTGGCCCAAGGCTTTGGTTCGTTGGGCATGATGACCTCGGTCCTGATGTCGCCGGACGGCAAAACCGTGGAAGCCGAAGCCGCCCACGGCACGGTGACGCGCCACTATCGCGCCCACCAGCGCGGCGAGGCGACGTCGACCAACTCCATCGCCTCTATTTTCGCCTGGACCAATGCGCTGAAACATCGCGGGCGCATGGATGACACGCCCGATGTGGTCACCTTCGCGGAAAAACTTGAACAATCGGTGATTGGTTCGGTGGAGTCCGGCTTTATGACCAAGGACTTGGCGCTGCTCGTCGGCGATGAACAAAGCTGGCTCACCACCGAGCAATTCTTGGACAAAGTCGCCGAGCGCTTTCAGCAAGCGATGGCGTCAGCATAGGAATTCCCAATGGGCCGGCGGGTGAATTTATCACTCTCTGGCGCATGGTCTGGGGAGTATCGTTATCCCAGTCGCTACGCCATGGCGCCGGTGAGCTTTGTCGCTGAACTCGTCGAACACGGCGACGGCGCGCTCACCGGCCACATGGACGAGCCCAACACATTCGGCGACTCCTCCACCGCACGACTGTTTGCGTCGCTGAGTGGCTCGCGCACGGGCTCTGCGGTCACTTTCCTCAAGTGCTATACGGGCGCCGGCGGGGTCGACCACACGGTGGCTTATGAGGGTACGGCCAATGCCCAATTCACTGAGATCACTGGCCGATGGGCCGTCAACTGGTTCTCCGGTTCCTTTGTCATGACCCGCGACACGACCTCGATCGAGCAGGCGATAGATCGGGCGCAGACGGCTCGCGAGTAGAGCGTGTTTGTGATGACAAACTCCCCATCATGAAGCATATAGCTACGCAGACTCATCGCTGTGGGGGCGAACAATGAACGGACTGCGAGCTGTTACACTCTCAATGTTGGCGGCGTTGACTGCTGGGTGCGCATCAACCGTGGAAGCGATATCCAGTCCCTCCTACCGACCCGAGGAAACCGATCTTCTTTACAAATATGGCGAGTTCTGCGGTCCCGGCGTGCCCGACTTGCCCGCTGCAAGCACCGCGTCGGCCCTGACCTCTGACGGTCAAATGAGTGTACGCCTGCGCACGTTGTTGTCGATGCAGCCCGTTGATGACATCGATGCGGCCTGCCGCGCTCACGACATTTGCTACGAGCTGTTCGGCCACGACAATGACGGCTGCGATAAGATGATGGCGGAATTGGCCGAACTCAGCCCGCTCGGTGAAGAATCCACCAGCGATACCTCGGACCCGAGCTATACCCTCGAACAACAGTGCATTTTGCAGTCGTTTGAGGTTGGCAATACCGTCGCTTACTACAAACGCCGCAAATCTGATCGCGAAGCGCAAACCATGCAGACCGTGCTCTTACCCATGGTCGGCATTTTGGCTGGAGTTGACGCCACGGTGCGCATGAGCGGCGTTGCGCTTTGGGGCTATCCGGACGCTCCCGGACAATGCTTCTATCAGCCGGGCATGCGCAATGCGGCGTTAAACGATTCATTACTGTATCTTGGCGACGCCATTTACCGGAAGAATTGCAGTGTCGAGACCTGCACGTTCGGAGAATCCAGCGTCGAGAGCGCGCAACAGATCGCCAGGACACTTTCAACTTCGGACGTTGATTGGCTGTTGAATGGGGGCGCTGACGGTCTGGCAACCCTCTCGCCCGCCATCAGACGCGCCGCTGCCGGCGAAGTGAGCGATTTCGGCCCTGCGCCGAGCGCAGTGCTCGATGCGGTCCGCGCTCTGTTCGCCGTGAATGCCGGCGCGTTTGTGCAACGCCAACAAATCGGGGCTCTAGAGGGTTCAACCGGACGGGATCGCACCAACACCGTTGTTGTGACCCTTGAAAGCCCTGACCGTATTGTGACCGCAACCGGCCGCAAACGCGACGCGAACTATCTTCAGGACGGCCAATATTATGTCGCCAATGTGGGTCGCAACAAAGACACGATCCACGGCGTTTACGACATCGTCGACGCCGGATTCGACCCCGAGACGGGCGCAGGCCATTTCATCCTCGCTGGCGTCCAGCGCTTGGGCGGCTTCACGAAACAGGAGGTGCGTTTCATGACCTGGCGCGATGGGGAAATCTGGCATTCGATTGGCGCCTATCGCATGCGAAACAGCAATGATCCCTTCACCGTATTTTTGGTCGAAACCGATGTGCCGCAGGCCGTCGCGACACAATTCCCGCCGTCCGCGCTCTCGTCCGGCTTTGCCGTGGGCCAAAAGGTGAGCGACCTGTCACCGCCTTGATGGGCGCAAGCGCCCGGGGCCCCACCTTTAACCGCGTTTATCCTCCATGCGCGCCACGCGCAGCTCGATCTTCTTCAGCTCGCGCAAGATGGTGAGTGTTGCCATGCGGTCAAACACCCACTGCTTCATGGCGATTTGCGCTGTCCACGCCGCCCAGGCCGCGCCCGCCCACAAGATTAACGCGCGATCGGTGTCGGTCTGGAACATGCGCCAGATCGCATAAATCCCAAACGCCGTCAGCACAGTGATGATCACCCAGCCAAAAACGCTCCAATAGCGCATGGGTCCTTCAAACGTGGCGCCCAGCTGGGCGAACAGGCCGCGTCCATCCTCCAAGTCTTTCAAGAACGCTTCGTCGTCCGCGCTCAAATTGGCGCGCAGTTTGTCATCAAACTCGGTCATACCGTCTCTCCTTCTAATATCTGCTTGAGTTGTTTGCGGGCATGGAACAGGCGCGACTTCACCGTGCCCGCCGGCGCGTCGGTGACGGCGGCGATCTCGGCCACGCTGAGGCCTTCGCCGAAATAGAGCGCCGCGGCGATGCGATGATCGTCTGACAACTGAGCCAGCGCCGTCTCCACGTCCAAGCGATCGTCGGGCCGCGCGGCGGGCGCCGGGCTATCGAGACCCGCCTCGTCCAGCGGCGCGGTGCGTGTGCGTTGCGCGATGGCCTGGCCGATCCGGTCGGCGCAGGCCCGGTGCAAAATTCGAAACGCCCAAGCGGGGAACTTCCCCGGATCGGACAATTTGCGCCAGCCCTTACACATGCCCAGCCACGCATCCTGAGTGGCGTCTCGCGCCAATTCCTCGTCGCGCACAATCCGGCGCGCAGTGCGCAACAAACGCGGATGCCAGCGCACGAACAATCGCTCTCCGGCCCGCCCGTCGCCCGCACGCGCCAGCGTCACCAGCAACTCATCGTAAACACGGTCTGTCTCGCGACCGGCCATCACCCGCTCCCATGATCGTCATCAGGATAGTCAGGCCACGGGGCGGTTTGGTTCAAATTTGTGATGGGGTGGATGAAATATCGGACATGTAGTTAATTATTCTTGACATCATGTCGGCTACAGCCTACATCCATGTATGTAAGGTATTTTTGACACAAAGCATGGAGTTGTTGACATGTCATTCTACGAGAAAAGCGCCGGCCTGATGCTCGCGGCCTTAGCGGCCGGCTTTGCCTGGTATTTCTGGCAGGTCTGGCGTCTGGCCCAAGAGGGGGTGGAGCATCTCGCGCCCATCGCCGTCTTGCTTATTGTCATGAATGTGTTCGTGGTGATCATCGCCATAATCGGCCATGCGCTGATTGCGATCCAAGCGCGGCTGGCCGGCGATCGCGACGTGGATTTGCGCGATGAACGCGACAAACGCATCGCCGCGTCGGCCGGTTCGCTGGGCGGATTTGTGTTGTTGATCGGCGCTTTCGCCACCATCGCCAGCGCACTCACGGGCGGCTCGCTCTATTGGTCGGTGCAGGTGCTGGTGGCCGCCATCGCCATGTCGGAAGCGGTTAAGCTCGCCTGGACCATCGTGCTCTACCGTCGCGGCGGTTGAGGCCATGGCCAAGTCGACCCCGATCCGCAATCAGATCCGCACGCTGCGCTTTCACGCCCAGGAAATGACTCAGGCTGAGCTTGCCCAGCGCGTCGGCGTCACCCGCCAGACCATCATCGCCATCGAGCAGGGCAAATACTCGCCATCCCTGGAAGTCGCGTTCAAAATCGCCCAAGCGTTCGGCGTCGAACTGACCGAGGTGTTTTCCTACGCGCCGGAGAAGGTTTCGCGCCCCTAAACCGCTTCGCTGCGCGCGGCGGCGAGGGCTTCGCGGATGGCGATGATGGCCTTGTCGGCGTCCACGCCGTTTGGACCGCCGGCCTGGGCCATGTCGGGACGCCCGCCGCCGCCCTTGCCGCCCACGGCTTCTGCGCCCGCGCGCACCAAATCGCGCGCATCGACCTTGCCGGCGAGGTCTTCGGTGACGCCCACGGCCAAGGCCGCCTTACCGTCATTGACCCCGACAAATGCCGCCACGCCCGAGCCGAGCTGATCCTTGGCCTGGTCGATCATGGCGCGCAAATCCTTGCCGCCCACGCCGTCGGCCACTTTGGCGATCAGCTTGATCCCGGCCACGTCTTCCGGTGCGAACGCGCTCGCGCCGCCGCCGCCCAACGCCAATTGCTTTTTCGCCTCAGCCAAGGCGCGCTCGAGAGATTTACGCTCCTCAAGCAGCGCGCGCAGGCGATCCTCGGCCTCGTCCAGCGGTGTTTTGAGCAAGCTCGCCAAGCGATCCGCCTTGGCGGCTTTTTCATCGAACCAAACCTTGGCGCCTTCGCCGGTGAGCGCTTCGATCCGGCGCACGCCGGCGGCTACACCGCTCTCGCCCACAATCTTGAACACGCCGACATCTCCGGTGCGCGCCACATGGGTGCCCCCGCAAAGCTCCACCGAATAGGGCTTGCGCAGATTGTCGGGATCCTTGCCCAAGGTGAGCACGCGCACCCGGTCGCCGTATTTCTCGCCGAACAGCGCCAGCGCGCCGGCCTCAATGGCTTTGGCGGGCGCCATTTCCTCGATTTTGGCCGCCGCATTGCTGCGAATGATGGTGTTGACTTCGTCTTCAATGGCGGTGAGTTCGGCCTGGGTGACTGGCTGGCCATGGGAGAAATCGAACCGCAGCCGGTCAGGTCCCACATAGGAGCCCTTTTGCGTCACGTGCGGCCCCAGTGTCCGGCGCAATGCGGCGTGCAGTAAATGCGTGGCCGAATGGTTGGCCATGGTGGCCTCGCGCCGGTCGGTATCGATCTCCAGGGTCAGGGTTTGCCCAGCCTCAATCGTTCCGCGCGTCACGCGGCCTTGGTGGACATACACGCCTGCAGCTTTACGCACATCACTGATGGCGACCTCAATTCCGCGCGCGCGTGCAGTTCCGGCATCACCAATTTGGCCCCCACCCTCGGCGTAGAACGGTGTTTTCTTGAACACCAGCTGGACCTCATCGCCCGGGCTAGCGCGCCGGGTGAAGGAACCATTCTTGAAGATCACCAACAGCTCTGATTTGGCCTTGGTCTTGGCGTAGCCGAGAAACTCGGTTTCGCCGTGATCGACGGCGAACTGCGCCCAATCGGCGTTGACCATGGCGTCGCCCGAACCGGACCAGCTCTCCCGGCCCTTTTCCTTTTGCTTATCCAGTTCAGCATTGAAGCCATCCAGGTCCACGCTGATCCCACGCGGACGCAAGACGTCCTGGGTCAAATCGACGGGAAAGCCATAGGTGTCGTACAGTTTGAACGCGGTGGCGCCGGCCAGCGCTTGGCCCTCGGACAAGTCCGCGGCGGCCTCCTCCAGGATCGACATGCCGCGCCCCAGCGTGCGTTGGAAGCGCTCTTCTTCTTGGCGCAGCGTGTCTTCGATGGCGGCTTGGGCGCGCGTCAGTTCGGGAAACGCCTCGCCCATTTGTGTGACCAGCTCGGGCACGAGCGAATAAATCACCGGCTCCTTGGCGCCCAGCACATGGGCGTGACGCATGGCGCGGCGCATGATCCGGCGCAGCACATAACCCCTGCCCTCATTGGACGGGCTGACGCCGTCGGCGATCAAGAAACTGGTGGCGCGCAAATGGTCGGCGATGACGCGATGGCTGGCGGCCGCCTCGCCTTCGGCCTTGACGCTGAGCGCCTCTTCCGATGCGCCGATCAGCGCGCGAAACAGGTCTGTGTCATAGTTGGAGTGCACGCCTTGCAACACCGCCGCGACGCGCTCCAGGCCCATGCCGGTGTCGATGGACGGCTTGGGCAAGTTGGCGCGAGAACCATCCTCGGCCTGATTGAACTGCATGAACACCAGGTTCCAGATCTCCACGAACCGGTCGCCGTCCTCGTCCGGCGAACCGGGCGGACCGCCGGGGATTTCAGGTCCGTGGTCAAAGAAAATCTCGGAGCACGGACCGCATGGGCCAACGGGGCCCATGGACCAGAAATTGTCCGATGTGGCGATGCGAATAATGCGCTCGTCCGGCAAGCTGGCAATTTTGCGCCAAAGCCCATGGGCCTCATCATCTTCAGCGTAAACGGTGACCAACAAGCGGTCAGCGTCCAACCCATACTCTGTGGTCACGAGCGTCCAGGCCAGCTCAATGGCGCGCTCTTTGAAGTAATCGCCGAAGGAAAAATTGCCGAGCATCTCGAAAAACGTGTGGTGGCGTGCGGTATAGCCCACATTGTCGAGATCATTGTGTTTGCCGCCCGCGCGCACGCATTTTTGCGATGAGACAGCGCGCGGAAACTTGGCCGGCTCTGCTCCCGTGAACACGCCCTTGAACGGCACCATGCCCGCATTGGTGAACAACAGTGTGGGATCATCGGGCACAAGGGGGCTGGACGGGACCACTTCATGGTCGCGCTCCCCGAAGAAGTTCAAGAATGTGGCGCGAATGTCGCGCAATGACGTGGTCAACGGCCTGCTCCCACACGGCAATGAATTTTGTTGGTCTGTTGGGTAGTTATGTAGAGGCGCCCGCACGCGGACACAAACCGCAGATGCGCATGATCACGGCAGATTTACACGCTTAAGCAAGAGAGACGCTGTGAACACCGCAGCGGTAAGCAGGGGTATTCGTTCACGTATCCGCCTGTCATGATGCATGGGATCACTGGCGAATTGGAGAGATGTCATGCCTGGACTGCAGCTCGCAGCGCGCCTTGTTGCAATGACGTCGTTTGCGTTGGTGGGATTCATCGCGCCGGCGCTGGCGCAACAGGACACGGATTTGGACGCCTTTCTCACCGAAATCGCGCTGCCGCCGTCTGATCAAGCCATGGCGCAAATCCCCGATCTCGGCCGCAAACTCTTAGCGTTGCGCAGTTATGTGCGCGCGGGCTCAAGCCTAGAGGAGCGATGGAGCTGGACTGAGGCGGAAATCCAAGCCTTTGAGGGCTCAGATGAGCAAAAGGCTCTGCTTGCTGAGGTCGCGGCGGTGAACGCGCATTTCAGTCGGGCCAATCCGGGCTATTCGCTCTACGCCAATACGCGCGTGCGCTCCCTCGACGTGCAGATCGAGCGCTGGAACTCCAATGAGTCAGTGGGCGCAGCGGCGGCGGAAATGCTAGCCGGTTGGCAAGCGGAGTTCGGCGACCAGCTTAACGCCTCAAGGGAACTCGATTCAGACGCCGTGCGCGGCTGGGCCGCAAGCTTTCGTCCTTCCAAACGCGCCAATTTGGCCGCGCCCGGCCTGACATTGCACGGCCAAGCCCACGCCATTGACTTTCAGGTCATGCAGGACGGTGAAATCATTGCTGGGGCCAATTCGAAACAGATCGAAACGGTCTGGCGCGCCAAAGGCTGGGACCAAAAACTGAAAGCCAGCGTGGACGCTGCAGGGCCGTCCTTCTCCGGTCCGCTCACTGCGCCCGATGAGCCCTGGCATTATGATTATGAGCCGGGAAGTCAAAGACATTGAAAACGCTTGCCCTGTCCGACCACAAAATCGTTTTGGAACGCGGCAGCTACTCCTGCGTTGTTGTGGTGTGACCACGTGACGTCGCCCTCCACGCTCCCCGGTTACTGTCCGGTTACTGCGCGGGCGCGACTCACAATGAAGGAGACGCCCCATGAAGACCATGTTAGCCACCACTGCCCTAGCCGGTTTGTCGCTTATCGCCATTCCATTCGCCAATGCTCAGTGCAAAGCCACCAACTCAGAATATGGGTCAAACATTCGCGAACGGATGGAAGAACAGGACGCCTTCAGCCGCACAATATTCAATGATATCAGGCAATTGCGCAGGGCGGCCGTGACCCTCGCCGAACGTGTCCAGATGGATGCATGCAAAGCCATCGTGGAAGCAATCGATGAGATCTTCGAAGATCACGCCACCTAGGCGGGAAACAGCTCTCAAGCCGGATACGGTTCGAGCGCCAATTCCCGACGTCAATTTAACCAAGACAAGTATGATTCTGGCGCGCAATCGAGCAGCGCAGCTGAAACCGGTCGCGAACAGCGCGAGTCTGACAAAGAGAACCAACGGAGTTCACGGGTCGATCAAGCCAAGTCGCGCACCAGTACTGATGCTCGGATCATGCAGAATGGGCGCTTCCGCATCGGCGACCTGATGGGAGCAAAAGTCGATAATCAAGACGGCGATCAGGTCGGTACGATCTCCGACATCATCTTCAACGAGGACGCTGAGCCGCAATTGGCGATTGTCAGCTATGGCGGATTTCTCGGGATCAACGAGCAGTCTTCAGCCGTGCCATTCGATCTGATTAAGGGGCCAGAAGACACGAGAGAAGGCGTAATGATCCCGCTCAACCAAGCGGAGCTTACCGCGGCCCCGCAGTTCGAAGACGGATCGTTTGAGTGGTTGTCCGACGACGACTGGATCGATGACAATAATGACTATTACGACGAATTTGATAATGGCGGGTCGTCATAAACCTGGATCCCACTGCAAGGATTGATTGAGCACAGGTTCGACTTTGGCCCGTCCGACATTGGTTTGGACGGGCCTCTTATTGCCTGGCAAGGAGCGACCGCCATTCAGCTGAACAAATATGGATGACCATATGGGTCTTTGGTTGAGAATGAATGCTTCGCCTTGGCTCGACTGCTCAGTGGGGGACACCCCAAGAAAGAGCCCTAATGCGTCGATCCAAAATCCAGTGCGTTCATCCAAAATGTCGCTTGGCAGGCGCTGAAGTCCATGGCTTCAACGGAAGGGAAACGGCCAACCCATCGCCATGAATGTTCCGCCAAAAACCGCCCTATTCGGCGGCCACATCCCCGCCAAGCATGTCTTCCACGAAGAGACCCGCATTGCGGCGCACTTCGTTTTCGATCTTCCCAGCGATGTCAGGGTTTTCAATCAAGAACCGGCGGGCATTTTCCCGGCCCTGGCCGATGCGATCCGCGCCATAAGAATACCATGCGCCGGATTTCTCCACTGCACCGACTTTCACGCCCAGATCAAGGATTTCGCCTGCCTTTGAAATGCCCTCGCCATAGAGAATATCGAACTCCACTTCACGGAAGGGCGGCGCAACCTTGTTTTTCACGACTTTGACGCGGGTTTGGTTGCCGATGATTTCATCCCCGCGCTTAAGCCCGCCAATGCGACGAATGTCCAAACGCACGGAGGAGTAAAATTTCAACGCATTGCCGCCCGTGGTCGTTTCCGGCGAACCGAACATCACCCCGATTTTGTGTCGGATCTGATTGATAAAGATCACAATGGTTTTCGATTTGGAAATGGAGGCAGTGAGCTTCCGCAAAGCCTGGCTCATCAGTCGGGCCTGTAGGCCAGGCAGGCTGTCGCCCATTTCGCCCTCTAGCTCAGCGCGCGGCGTGAGCGCGGCCACCGAATCGATCACCAACACATCAATGGCGCCAGACCGCACCAGCGTGTCGGCAATTTCCAAGGCTTGCTCGCCGGCGTCGGGCTGAGACACCAAGAGTTCGCTCACATCCACGCCCAGCTTGCCCGCATAGACCGGATCGAGCGCGTGCTCGGCATCCACAAACGCAGCCACGCCGCCTTCCGCTTGCGCACAGGCCACGCAATGCAAAGCAAGCGTGGTTTTGCCCGAAGATTCCGGACCGTAAATCTCAATGATCCGCCCGCGCGGCAAACCGCCAATGCCCAGCGCGATATCCAAGCCCAGCGAGCCGGTGGAGACGGCGTCAATGTCCATGGCCTCCACTTGGCCCAGTCGCATGATTGAGCCTTTGCCGAAGGCTTTGTCGATTTGCCCGAGCGCGGCTTCCAGCGCCCGTTGCTTAT
>CAZWVH010000011.1:0-55697 GCA_964636945.1 uncultured Caulobacterales bacterium
AAAGTGTTACCCATGTGTCCGGAATGAAGCGTCACCTATGTCTCGGGAAGCTCATCAGGTCCGTTCCGACCAGATGCTTTACATTTGACGCTGAAGAGATGGTTTACACCTTCTGCGGAACGAAGGGGTTCTGTCCTGGCTCGCCCGACCGCTTTTACCGGACTCAGTGTCATGATTTGTCCAAACTATGCGGCCACTTATCGCCACACACGGTAATAGGGGTTGGCTCACATGGATTGGCGGACACTGATCGCAGAGGCCGAACTCGCCACCACAATGGCAGAAGACGCGGCTGCTCAGTATTTGGCGGAGATTGAAACCAGCGATCCCGATCGGGCTGAGCGTGTGCGGGCCTTGTCTCGCAGCGCGGGGCAATCTCGAGTTTTTATGAGCACGTCGGCGGTGGGGGCAAACCGGACAGTGCGCGCCTCGCTTGAGCCGGGAGATTCAGTGGGGGTTTGGCGGATTGTCGACCTCATCGGAGCCGGCGGCATGGGCGAAGTGTATCGCGCCGAGCGCGCTGACGGGCACTATGATCAAACCGTCGCCTTGAAAATCATGCAACGCGAAATCGGCTCCGAGCGCGCCGCAGCTTTTGAGCGTGAGCGCCAGCGATTGGCCCAACTTGAAGACTCAGGCGTGAGCCGCATCATTGATGGCGGCGCCGCCGACGACGGCCGGCCATTCATGGCCATGGAATTGGTCGCAGGCCGCCCCATCGATCAATACTGCGAACAGGAAAACCTCAAGGCTCGCGAGCGATTGGCGCTGATTGTCGAACTGTCACAGACCGTTGGGCGCGCCCACGCCCAATTGGTGCTGCATCGCGACATCAAAGCGGCGAATGTGCTGGTCAACGCCGAAGGGAAAACCAAGCTCATCGACTTCGGCATTGCCGCATTGCTGGACGATGACGACACATTATCAGCCGGTCCACTGACGCTGGCCACCGCTGCGCCGGAGCAATTATTTGGCGAGCCGGTGTCAGTGGCGACCGACATCTTTGCCATGGGCATGCTTGCCCATACGCTGCTCACTGGCGACCTTCCCCAAAGGCAAGCTGATGGCGGCGTTCAACTGGCGGCGATTGATGGCCCGGGCTCAAAAGACTTGCACGCTATTTTGGCGAAAGCGACCGCATTTTCGCCCCAAGACCGCTACCGCTCGGCCAACGCTTTGGCTGATGACATTAGCGCCGTTCTGTCCCATCGCCCCGTGACGGCGCGCAATGGCGGGCGGTTTTATCGCGTGGGCAGATTCCTCCGGCGCTACCCAGTCGGCGTGGCCCTCGCCTCTGTCGCGATGATCGCCCTATTGGGCGGACTGACGGCCAGTACCATCATGGGGATCCAGGCGCGGGAGAATTTGGCGCGCGCCGAGTTTTTCCTGCAAGACGCGCAGTTCACGACCCGCGTCCAAAACACTTATAGCGTGATCCTCGCCGACTATTTTGACACCCAATCGGATACCGAACGGCAAACAGAAATCTTGTTGCAGCGCTGGCGAGAGGCCTATGATGCGCGCGATAACGATCCTGAACACGCGGCCATTGTCAGCTTGGTGATCGGCAAGCATTTCTCTGATCGGCATGACGATCAAACGGCCCGCCAAGTGCTCGAACCACTGTTGCAAGAACAATTTGGCTCCGATGATGTGCTTTCCGCGGCGCGGTTTGTGGCTGGCCCGATGTATGGCGCGCTTGGTGAACTCGACAGAGCGGCTGAATTGTTGCGGCAGAATGAACGGGCTGTCGCACAAGGGTATAAAGCCTACAGCTTGGAACATGCCGGCGCGGCGGCATGGCTTGCCTGGGTCACGGAAGCACCCGAGGATGTGGAGCATGCCATTGAAGTCTCAGAGACTTTTCTCGACTCCGGTCCCGATGCTCAGAGCATGATGACCGCGCTTTCCTATCTGAGCGTCATGTATCAGATCACCGGCGACAAAGAAGGCTCGTATCAGGTGGCGCGCCGCAATTTTGCGATTGCCTCACAAAACCCGATCGAGTCTGAGGGCGACCAAAACTCCATAACAATCCGATTGGCGATCATGGAGCTATACTACAAGAAAGACTATGATGAAGCCGAACGCATACTTGCAAATATTCTCTCTGACGATGCTCGCGAAAGCGCCGAAAGCGAAGCCACGGGCCGCGCGCTCGCAATTTCTGGCGACCTCGCACTATCACGCGGTGAGTTACAGGAGGCGGAGCGTCTTCTCCGCGAGGCCTTAGAGGTGCTTGAACGGTATTCGGGCGTTGGCGGTTCGGCGTATCTCGGCACGGCGATGAGTCTTGCTGAAACGCTGGCGCAAGCTCAGCGTGCAGAGGAAGCCAAGACTTTGATCGCAGCGCAATACGATGCATTGGAAGAACAGAATCCGGACGCCAATCCGCCCCGTGTGATCATCAGCCACGCACTTGTCATCGCCCATACCGACGGCGTGGCGGCGGCGACGGACTTCTTCCATGGCTCGTCATTCGATGCCGCAACACTCGGCAACGATGTCATCCTCGCCAGCAAACACGCCGATCTCATGGCTCTCGGCGTGTCGCCGCGGCCGGAATAGGACGTGTCGACAAGTCTGATGACGCTGATCCGCTGGGCGAAATGCTAGGCCTCTAATTCCGCCAGGAAGGCCTGCATTTCATCAATCTGAGCTTGGAAGCCGCCAATCTGCTCGAGTGTGTCAATGACCTCCAGCGCCGCTGATCGCGCGTCGTCCAGCTGCCCCGCCAATTGATAGGCCGTTGCAAGATTGAAATGGACCATGGCCCAACCGAGCGGGTCGAGCTCACGCGTCAGGACTTCTCGCGCCGCCAGATAGGACGAGAGCGACTGCATCAGCGCATGGCCGTCACCGCGCTCACCAAGAGTTTGAAGAGCATTTCCCAAATTGATATTGGTGAGCGCCCAACCTCGCGGATTGTCCTCGCGTGTGCGCACTTCGAGCGCCGCCTCGAGCGCAATAACCGCGCGCCGCAAGGCTGCATCATCCCCGCGCATGCCAAGTTCAGTCAGGGCAAGCCCGAGATTCGACTGCGTTGTCGCCCAGTGCCTGGCACTCCGGTCTGGGCTCAGCACTTCTAATGCCGCCTCGCAGGCAATGACGGCGCGATGCAGCGCCGCCTCATCGCCGCGTGCGCCAAGCTCAGTGAGGGCGCCTCCAAGGTTCAACTGCGCAAATGCCCAAAGCTCGGGATCATCTTCCCGCGGTGTTGCTTGGATTAATTCTTCGAACGCTGACGTTGCGCGTTTGAGGGTGTCAATATCACCGCGTTCGCCTAAGGTCTGAAGCGCGATGGCGTAATTGTGTTGCGCAACTGACCAACCCCGCGGATAGTGTTCGCGCGTCAATACATCAAGCGCCGCCTCGTATGATGAAATTGCACGCGCTAACGCTTCTGCGTCGCCAAGCTCGCCGACGTCCTTAAGCACATTTCCGAGATGAACCTGGGTCATTGCGCGTTCGAGAGGATCGTTCTGGGTCATGAACACCTCGATCGCCGCCTCATAAGCGGCGATTGCCCTCTGCTGCGCGGATTTATCGCCCCTCTCCCCAAGTTCCTCAAAAGCTTCCCCAAGCTGCCTTTGCGTGTGCGCCCAACTGAGCGGATCGCGCTCACGTGTGCGCACCTCAAGCGCAGCTTCATAGGATTGGATCGCCTCCATCAGCGCCTCATTGTCGCCGCGCGCGCCCAAAATCAACAACACGTCACCAAGATCGGTTTTCGTCTTTGCCCAGTCGTCCGGGCGCTCATCGCGCGGCGCAAGGCTTAAGGCGCGTTGATAAGCTTCCAGAGCTGCATCTAGAGATTGAGGATCTACGAACCACTTTCCGCGTTGGCGCAGCGCGGCAGCCTCGCCCATGCGATGCGTCCACCGCGCCTCCATGGCGTTTTCTGGAACGGTATCTGCTGCTTGAGCGAAATAATTTGCAGCAGCGCGCCAATCAGCGCGCAAATTCGCCACTTCGCCTTGCGATGCAAGGATCGCCCCAGCCTCCAGCAAACCAGACTCTAATTGCTCGCGCCGAATCTTGTTGAGCTCAACACGCGCAGTGTAAGCGGCCGCCAAGCGCGAATCGGCCCGATCGAGATCGCCAGCCCCTATGGCGTCGCGCGCGGCCTCAACGAGTGGGGAAATTTCTGGAGATTCATCCCTGACAATCGCCGTCAACCGCGTTTCCAATTCGGCGATCCGGAGCGCCTGCACGTCCAGTTCGCGGAGTATGTGAGAAACATCGACGTCCTGGTCTTCGGCGGCCAACGCCAAGCCTAAACGTTCCGCCACGGCCGCCAGTGCGCGTTCTGAAACACCCTGACGCTCGGCTGCGGCGCGAACCTCGGCCTGAACTTGGGCCCATTCGGTCACCGTAACGCCTGCGCTTCGCACGTTTTCCGGTAATTCCTGAGCCATAGCTGGCTGCGAGAACAACAGCGCCGCTGCAATAATAGGCGCCATGCGCCATGCCGTGTCCGCCATGAATTGTCTCCCCATCATTTGATGTCACAGCGCACCAAAATTGTGGCCACACCGTCTTTATCGTGCACGACAAGCCGATCGCCCTGCGGGCGAAACTCCCATTGCTCGCGAGCGCCGACGCTGGAGGGGGTGGTATTACGCGTCATGATGACCCCATCGTCGACAGCAACCACCTGCCCGGCGCTTGAATAGCCGCCGGCGCCCGTCACGCGAACGCGCTTAATCCCGTCCGCCCCCGTCTCGATCGCATAATGCAGGGTCTCCTGGCAGTTTCGATCCTGGCGTCCCCAAACCCCCTCCAAACTAGAAAGCGCGTGTTCACGCGCCGCTGCCTGGCGGTCCACAACCCTGTTGCTCGTTACGGCCATCACGATGAAGCCAGAAATCACGAACACCGCAAACACCAAAGCGGTTCGCGCCAACCGGCGGCGCGCAATCTTGCCAAGCAGAGGAGCGCGACCGGGCGACAGCGCGTAAACGGCAAGACGTTCGCTCATCTTGTCGAGTTGCACGCGTCCTTGCGGGGTAAAGGAGATTTCTTCGACCGAACGCAGCTGTGCACGGACGGTTTCACTCACAAGCGCAGACCCCGCCTCGGCCTGCGCTTGCAACCGCGCGGCGACATTGACGCCATGGCCCAAAAGATCACCGTTGTCCTCAACGACCACTTCGCCCAAGTGCAAACCAACGCGAATGCGCGGCAAGGGACGCGCGCCGGACTGGCTCTCGGACAATAGCGCTAACGCAGCTTGCACCCCGGAGGATGCGGCCGAAAACTCGACCATAAAACCGTCGCCCGCTGTGTTGAATATTCGCCCGCCAAATGGCGCCACAATGTCTGAAACAGCGGAACGAAGGCGTCGAACATCCGCCACCGCCGCAGATTCGTCATTTTCCGCACTACGCGAATAGCCAACAACGTCGATCGACAGAATTGTCGCGAGTTTGCGTATATCGGTCATCCGGATCCCCGCAATGCGCGCAATGGTCTGTTAACGCATGAATAGGCTTCCCAATGCAAGGGTGACCAAAGCCTTATGGCGCATGAACGAGATCGGAATTGACCGGTCAGCAAAGGTCTGTGGTTGAAATCCACAGTTGAACGGCCACGTTCAATTCTGCTTTCCACTGCAAGTCGGTGCAGGGATTATTGGATAACCGCAAAAATGGTATTATATTGCCAACTAGACAATGGTGCATAAGAATAAAAATAGCCAGCCGTCGCCTTGCCCCCCTTGTAGAGCCGAACAATACAATCAACACGTTATGCCCTGATGACCACAATCAAGACATAAATCAGAAGGAGACTTCGACGCATATTCCTACTTAATGTCCAATTGACGCTTCATTGGCACAGAATAAAAATACATACCATAATTACGATTTTTAGGACTTTCGGACTGAGATTCGTATTGCATGCGTTCCATAGTGGTGATTTGATTTGATAATTGCTCCATACCAGCTAATTCTAATGACAAGCCAGCGGTTCCTAAGCACGCCGTGACAATGGCAAAAGCTCGCTTTTTCATCTTACCTCTCCTCACCGCTTTGTTGCGGCATTGGGAGGGTGCTTGAACTGACGAGTGGGTGCAGTGACCGCGGTCACAGTGGCATGGACGCGGCGCGCATGCCTCCCACAGGGTGGGATAAGCCCCCCTCACTTATTAAGACTGATATTTCAACATGAAAGAGCGCTATCAAAAGCGAAACAGCCCCTTCATTGAAAAAAATAATCGATATGACCAACATTAGCTTAATTAAATTAACTTTTCGTCAGATCTTATCAAGACGAATGCTTAACATGCTCATAAATACCTGGCTTCAATTTGCAAGATGGCGCAAAGACATATGAGCAAGTTCGTCGGGCGCAACAACTTTGATGTCAGTTCTGGTCACATCTACAAACCCCTTTTCGCGCCATATGGACAATGTGCGATTAAACTTTTCTCTTGAAACACCAATGCGACGAGCCACCTCACCTTGGGTCAGTTGAATGACCCGACGTCCATGATCGCTTTCTTCAAGGAGAAATCTCGCTGCTTTTGCCGGCAAGTCCAATAGGATTCCGCTATCGAGTTCATCATTCGCGCGGCGAATCCGTGTGCAGAGCTCTCTTGTCAACGCCAATAAGGCGTCTGGCTCACTTCTGAGCGCTTGGAGGATGGATTTACGGTTGAATGCAAGCAGGCGTGACCGACACAGTGCAAAAACATCGGCAGATCTCGGTCCGCCATCAATCGCGGCGATTTCGCCAAGCAGCGTTCCTGATTTCAAACTGGCAAACCGGGCCTGACGCCCATCTGGAAGCAAGAGCCCCACCTCGACTTCCCCCTCGAGCAGGAGATAAAGCTCCTCGCCTGGATCGCCCTTGGCAAATAGGTGTTGGCCGGCAATCAATCGAAGCTCAACTGCCTGTGAAACCAGTTCGGTGCGCGCACGGTCTGATAGCGCTGTGAAGAAGGGACTCTGCGACAGAACCTCCGCCGCGGTCGCAAGATCATGGTTCATGTGTCAATTCAATGTCGCTGAAAGGCCGGGTCTATGCGCATTGTCATCTATCGGCGAGCCGGACGGCCCGAAAAGCGCATCCCAATCGAAACGCGGATAGATTTCGAACCTCACTCATTGAGGCCAAGTCTTTATTGGTCAGGTCTGGCGTGCTGCTCATTCTTGTGAACGCAACTCCCTCACTCAGCAGGGTGCGGCGCGACTGACTCTCACCCAATCGTCGTCCACAGCGCGCAAAACGTCCATCTATCAAATTCTGCTCAATTCGGGTAGCTCTTGAGCATCACGACAAGAAAACGGGGGGTGACATGGGTCCATCGAGCAAACATTGGCTTACTGGAACGCTGGGCGCGATGTTGCTGGCGATTGCGGGAGCGCAAGGCCAACAACCGACGTTGATGCTTGGCGATCCGGCGGTGAGCGCGGATCACATCGCCTTCACCTATGCTGGCGACATTTGGCTGGCCGATCGCGACGGCGCGAATGCCCGTCGCCTGACCTCCCACCCCGCAGAGGAATATGGTCCCAGGTTTTCGCCGGATGGAGAAAGCCTGGCGTTTTCCGCCGCCTATGAAGACAATGTGGATGTTTACACGATCCCGGTCTTGGGTGGACAACCAAGTCGCCTGACATGGCATCCTGGCGATGACCTGGTGATGGATTGGTCGCCCGACGGTGACGCGGTGGCCTTCATGTCGCGTCGCGAAACCAATCACGGCCGCTCAGGGCAACTCTTCCATGTCGCCACAACCGGCGGATTGCCAGTCAAGCAAATGGAAGCGCGCTTTTTTCAGGGCCGCTACGATACGGAGGCCGAACGGATCGCCTACATCGCCCATGGCCCCGCATACAATGGATTGTTCGGCGGTTCTTCGGGCTGGCGCGGTTATCGCGGCGGCACAACCCCTTCCGTGATCATCTTCGACAAAGACGCCGACACGGCCACCACGATCCCAGGCGAACGGATCAATGACATATACCCCATGTGGCGCGGCGACACCGTCTTGTTTCTTTCCGACCGCGGTGAGGACAAGACGTTGAATCTACACAGCTTCGACCCTGAGACCGAAACCATCTCGCAGCTCACATCTGAGACTGAATGGGACATTCGCGCCGCAGATATCCACGACAATACGGTGATCTATGAGGCCGGCGCTCGCTTGAAAGAATTCAATCTCGATACTGGCGAAACCCGCGAACTGGCAATCTCGATCGCTCCCGATTTGCCTCAGCTGCGCCCGCAGTGGAAGAATGCGCGCGGGACCATCCAATCGCTCGGAATTTCCCCCAACGGCAAACGCGCAGTGATCACCGCGCGCGGAGACGTATTCACGGCGCCCATCGAAGATGGTTCAACCCGGAATTTAAACGCCACGGACGACGAGCGGTCATATAGCGCACTGTGGTCACCCGATGGCCAGTCCATTGCTTACATTGTTGATGACGGACAGACGCAATCCTTGGTGATTGAGTCCCAGGATAACCTATCTGATCCGTCCAGCATTTCCCTGGGTGGCGGGTTCCACTTTTTGGGCCACTGGGCCGCTGAGGACGGGCCGATCCTATTCACCGACCAAGACAGTCGGCTGCGTGCGATTGATCCGCAAGACGGCGCCATCACAGATATAGCTCAAAGTCCTTATCGCAGCGGGTTCGGAATGGATGTGTCCTCCGACGGGCGTTGGCTCGCCTTCACGCAGGCCGGCGCCAACTTCAACGCCGATCTGTACATCTATGATCTCCAAAACGGCGGCGAATCCCGACGTGTGACCAATGGCATGGCGGATGTGACGTCCCCAGCCTTTAGCCCCGATGGCCAGTATCTGTACTTTGCGGCCTCAACCAATGCTGGACCCCAACATGTGGGCCTCGACATGTCGAGCCAAGAACGCCCCTATCGTGCCGGTATTTACGCATTGGTGCTCGCCGCGGACGGGTCTTCTCCCTTGCTCCCCGGCGTTGGTGACGAAGAACCGATGGACGACGCTGAGCCCGCCGAAGAGCAAGAGAGCGAAGGGTCCGAAGTCCGCATTGATTTCGATGGCCTCGCGGACCGGATCGTGGCCTTACCGGCGCCCATCGCCAATTATGACGCACTGGATGTCGCCGGCGACGGCGCCGTCTTTTTCCTCGAAAGCGGTCAGCCCGGCGCCGAAGTGCCTGCGCCCGGTCAAAATCCCTCAGCCGACAATACACTCTTCCGCTTTGACTTTGAAAAAAAAGAAGCCTCATCGGTCATGACCGGGGTCACGCAATTCGTCATCGCCCAAGACGGTCAGTCCATGATCATTCAAAAAACAGGCGATCAGATTGTGACGGCGAAGGCGGGGGCTTCGTTGGAAGCTGAGCCCCTCGACCTCTCAGGGCTACGCATGAGGATCGACCCACGCAATGAGTGGCGTTTCGTCTTCGATGAAGCGTGGCGGATGGAGCGGGAATATTTCTACGATCCCAATCTGCACGGCATTGATTGGGACGCCGTTTACGAGAAATATCGCCCGCTGGTCGATCATGTCGGTCGGCGCGAAGACCTGAACAAACTCTTGGTCATGATGATTGCTGAGTTGCAGGTCGGGCACAACCGGGCCGGCGGAGGCGACACCCATGACGAAAACGGAACCAATACGGGCCTGCTGGGCGCAGACCTGCAATTGACGGACGGCCGCCATCAAATCACGCGCATTTACGATGGTGAAAGCTGGAATCCATTCCTCGTCGGACCGCTCGCTCAACCTGGACTTGATGTGGATGAGGGCGACTTCATTCTGGCGATCAATGGCGCGCCGTTGGAGGAGACCGACAATATCTTCGCTGCATTGCAAGGTTTGAACGGCGAGCAAGTGACCTTGACCATTGCCGACACCGCCAATGGCCGCAATAGCCGCGAGATCATCGTTGAACCCGTTGGCAATGAAGGTCAGATGCGGCTTTGGCACTGGCTTGAAGCCAATCGCGCCGCGGTCGACGAAGCCAGCGATGGTCGTGTGGGCTATGTTTATCTCCCCAATACGGCCGGCGCCGGCTATACTCTGTTCAACCGCATGTTCTTCGCTCAGACCGACAAAGACGCGATGATCATCGACGAGCGGTCCAATGGCGGCGGCCAGGCGGCCAACTACATCACCGACGTGCTGTCGCGCACCTATCTGGCCAGTTGGAAGGACAGAGGCTTCGATCTCTTCCGCACGCCAGGCGGCGCCATGTATGGGCCGAAAGTTATGTTGATCGACCAAGACGCCGGCTCAGGCGGGGACTTTTTGCCCTACTCTTTCCGGACCATGGACATTGGCACGCTCATGGGCACGCGCACATGGGGCGGCTTGATCGGTATTTTCGCCAATCCCCTGTTGATTGACGGCGGGTTTGTTTCGGTCCCCAATTTCCGCTTTATCGATGTGGACGGCGCGTGGAGCGTGGAGAACGAAGGTGTCGCTCCGGACATTGTTGTGCCCCTTGATCCAATCTTGACCAATGCGAGCCGCGACAGTCAGCTAGAAGCCGCGATCGCCGAGACGTTGCGCCAACTTGAAGAGTTTGAGCCATTTGCCCCAAGCCAAGCCCCGGCGTTTCCGTCACCGCTTGGTCAGTGAGCGCGAGGCCTGGCGGCGTTGTGGCTTGGCATTGGGCAGCCGTGAATTGCATGAGAGGCGACAAAAGGACGGGCTAAGCCCACCATTGATCCGTAACGGCCATGACTTGGCGCAGACGCACACATTGGACGAAGGGGCGGTTTCCGTTGGCCCAAGCGCCCTTAACTCCAAAACTATTGGGTTCCATTTGGTTTCTGCCGACCGGTAAGCTATTGTGTTCAGCGTGCGTCGTTCTTGATCCGCTCAAGGGCGCCGACGCTGATGACAACGGCCATACGGCTTCATAATAGGGGGGACCCCGTGGATATCTTAGCACTGTTGTTGAATGGCGCAGGCGGCGCCATTGTCGGCCCACTCGTGGCGCAATTGTTGGGCGGTAAGGATTCAAGCCTCATTGCGCGCATTCTCTCCGGGATTGTTGGGGGTGTCGGCGCCGGTTATGGGATGGACGCTGCGGGCCTTGGCTCCCTGCTCGGCAGCGGCGAGACCATGCAGATGCTGCAAAGCTTCCTTGAGGGCGGTGTTGGCGGCGGCGTGCTGTCGACTGTGGTCGGCATGGTGATGAAGGGCCGGTAGTCCACCGAACACGAGCCAAGGCTAATCGGGCGCTGCTGAAGCGGCGCTCGGTTCGTATGTGGCAAATTTGGCGCAACATGCCGCTCCGCCAAGGGCCGTGGAATGCGTGGGCCGCCAAACGCGCACTCCAGAGCCTCACGCTCCAAATGCGTCAAATCTGCAATATCAGCTCACCGCCGCAAGCTTTTGTCTTCGCGGATTGACTTCGAGCGATTTTTGTCAGATATTTCTGTTATGACAGAATTTACTAACAAGATCGACGAGATGCCCCCGGCCCTGCGCCGCTTCGTCCTGCAGTGGGGAGACATGGGCGGCCAATGGGGCGTCAATCGTACTGTGGCGCAAATCCACGCCCTCCTTTACATGAGCGAAAGGCCAATGAATGCCGAGGAGATCGCGGAATCTCTAGGCGTTGCGCGATCCAATGTTTCCAACTCGCTCAAAGAGCTGCTTGGTTTCAAAATCGTGGAGCGCATCCCAATTCCCGGCGATCGGCGGGACCATTTCAAAGCAGAGACAGATGTCTGGGAAGTGGCGTTTCGCATCGCCGAAGTGCGCAAGCAACGCGAAATCGACCCGGCCATGAAGACACTGATGACCTGTCTTGCTGAAGCAGATGAAGACAGCCGTGTCAGCCCGGTTCAGCGGCAAAGATTGGAGGATATGCACCAGTTCTTGTCCATCATGGACCGTTGGTACGGCCAAATGCTGAAAGTGCCGTCCAAGACATTGTTGCGGATGATCAAAATGGGCGATCGCATTGTGAGCCTGGTTGGATTGGGCCGCAAATCGAAAGAAACCGCGGACTGAACCGCTTTTTATTTGGGATGAAGTTTCTTTGTATACAGAAATAACTGGCAAACAAGACGAATAAACGATGACACACGTCGACCCGTGCGACCAACTTGGTCCAATCCCACCACAAAGCGAATGTGAATTTGGCGATCTGCGGTTTGCAAAATTGCTGGGCAAACAGCAATGGTCGACTTTGCCCGACGCGATCCGTGCACGATTTGGCAAGCGTCTCAGGGCTGGAGAGAGCGCGGTTTACTGTGGCCGGCTACTCGAAACGCGTATGAGCCTCATGGGAACGATCTGGTCACAGCTCTTGCGCGTCATAGGCGCACCCCTGCCCCTGGAGGTCACCATGGGCGGCGAGGCCGCCATTGTCACAGTGACCGAAGCTCCCAACGGCCGCGATCAATTCTGGGTACGCCAATTCAATCGAAAATCGGGGTTCCCTCAAATTATTCACAGCATAAAGCGCTTCGCTGGACCAACCGGACTGGAAGAAGGCATTGGCTGTGGCGTCGGCATGACATTGTCATTATGCGTCACAGAACGCAGCTTGTTTTTTATAAGCAAAAAATACTTCATCACAGTTTTCGGCATTCGGATTTATCTTTTGGCAATTTTATGTCCTGGCAAACTTGTCGTCGGTCATCATGAAATGGGCGACGGGTATTTCGACTTCACTTTAAATTTAGCGCATCCGCTTTTTGGGGAGCTGGTTTCTCAAAGGGTCCGTTTCCACGATCAGGAGACTTAACATGATCGCACAAGAGCTGTGGTTACTGATCACACTTCAAATATTCATGGGCGCGTTCGATACGATATATCACCACGAATTCACCGAACGACTGGCTTGGCGGTCGACTCAGCGACATGAGCTACAGCTGCATGGCGTGAGAAATCTATTTTACGCTCTATTGTTTATTGGGATTGGCTGCTTCCAGTTTCACGGCGCTTTTGCTTGGGCTGTCGCTGGCGTTCTTTTCGCTGAATTGCTGATTACGCTCAAAGACTTTGTTGAAGAAGACTTAACGCGCAAACTCGCGCCCAGCGAGCGGGTCACTCACACCCTGCTTGCGCTCAATTATGGGGCCATTCTTGCGCTACTGGCGCCCGTATTACTCGACTGGTCGCGCCAGCCCTCCGGGATTGTCGCGACCCAGTATGGATTGTGGACGCCGTTTATGCTCGCGGCTGCCTGTGGCGTTGCTCTGTTCGGAGTGCGCGATCTCCTCGCTGCTCGGCGGATGGCGTCGCAGGCGACATCGGCGCAGTTGCCGTCCTTTCCCGGTCAACGCAGCGTCCGCTCCGTTTTGATCACGGGCGGCACGGGGTTTGTCGGTCAGCATCTGGTCCGCGCGCTTGTCCAAAGCGGCGCTCGCGTCACCGTACTCACTCGAAAGCTCGAGAATGTGGTCCAACTCGGCGCGCCGATCACCATCATCACTGACCTCGCACAGCTTCAAGACACCGACAGGTTTGATGTGGTCATCAATTTGGCTGGCCAACCCATTGCCGGAGGGCTGTGGACCCAGAAATATCGACGCAAATTGCTCAATTCCCGCTTGGAAACCACCCGTAATCTGGTGGAATTGATGACCCGTTTGGAGCACAAACCAGCGTGTTTTATCAGTAGTTCTGCAATCGGGATTTACGGAGTAAGCCCTGACGGCGTCGTGGACGAAACCACTGTCATCACAGACGACGGCAGCTTTGCTCAAACACTCTGCCAATCCTGGGAGGCCGAAGCGCGCAAAGCTGAAGCTCTCGGTGTTCGAACAGTCCTGTTGCGCACAGGGATTGTGCTCGATCCAGCCGGCGGGTCGCTGGGGCAGATGTTGTTCCCGTTTGAATACGGTCTCGGCGGTCCGTTTGGCGATGGGCGCCAATGGATGAGTTGGATCACGCGTGACGACCTTGTCCGCTTGGTGCTTCACGCCATCAGCGATGACCAGATCACCGGCCCGCTCAATGGTGTGGCCCCAACCCCCGTAACGAACAAAGATTTCGCCAAGGCTCTGGGACACGCCCTGCATCGGCCCGCCCTGCTTGCTATCCCCGCATTTGTTTTGCGCAAAGGGCTTGGGGCGCTTGGACAAGAGATCTTTCTCGCCAGCCAATTCGTCCAACCCACCAAAAGTCTAACCACAGGGTTTGAATTTCGCTCACCCGATATCTCCAGCGCCTTTGAGCACGTATTCGCCGGAACGTTCAGGCAAAATGAAAGCAAGCGCACCATGCTAAAGTCAGCGGACCACCCGTCTTGAGTCACGCGCCATTTGTCGGTGCGTCCATGACTTTCGAGCCGACCAGCAACTGAACGAATTGCTGGCGAAGAGCCGTCATGGCCTGCACATGAATTGCTCCGCGAAGGGGCAGATGCTGCACACAGCCTCGGGCGACGGTGCACGCATAGTCGTTAGCGTCTATGGCTATGACGACACGGCCGGACCATCGCTTTGCCCTCAGTGGAATAGTCTTGTTTGCCGCCGCCGCGGTATTGGCGATCGAGCCCATAAGGTGGCTTTTGGCCTCCTGGCGCGACCCGGCATTCGACTCCGATGGGTTTTTCTTTTTTCTCCTTTCGCTGGGCCTGTTTGGTTGGAGCCTGACCAGCCCGATCATATCGCCCACCAAACGTGATGTGCGATTGGCGCTCTGCCTGTTTGCCCTCACAGCCATCATCCGTTTGACCGGACAGGTTTGGGACATTGACACCATCAGCGCGCTGGCTCTGGTCATCGATGTCTACGCCTTATGTCTAATCCTCGGCACACATCGGCGAGGACGGCCAATCGCGCCGTTTTGGCTCGCTGTCGCATTCGCCTTCGCTCTGCCTTTGGAGCGTGTGGTTCAGCGCTTGATCGGGTTTGGTCTACAATCCCTTTCAGCATCCGGCGCCTGTAGCGCACTCAACGTCCTGTTTGATGACGTGACCTGCGACGGTGTGAGGATCGCGATTAACAGCACTGATGTCTTGGTGGATCTGCCGTGTTCAGGGGCTGAGGCGCTGCTGGCGTTCGGATTCATGTATGCGGTTTGCGCAGCCATTACGCGACCGAATGCATTGCAATCCGCGCTTGGCGCACTCCTCGCGCTTGGCGCAGCAATTCTTGCCAATATTGTTAGGATTACTTTGCTGGCCAGCGGCATCGCTCTTGGACCCGATGAGCTTGGCGTGGATGTCATGGTCCAGCCTTGGCACGACATTGTGGGAGGTCTGGCGTGGTTGGCTTATCTGCCCGCCCTGTGGATTTGGGGCCGCTGGGTATGGCGAACCTCAGCGCCGACCGACCGCGTTGAACCCGATGTCTGCGGGCTCACAAGCACTCGGGCCTTGCAGCGGCCACTGCTCGCCTCAATCGTCTGTTTGGTGACCGCCAGCGCCGTGGCGTTTGCACCGGCGCGTCCACAACACCTCAGCGCCAGTCCGGTGACGTTACATGCACCGGCGAGCCTAGGCTCCCACCGGGCCATACTCCAACCGCTGTCAGCAATGGAAAGGGCCTATTTCGCCCAATATGGCGGAGTTGCCGTAAAGGCGAGATATGGCGCCCATGCGTTGCTGCTGACCCGTACATCATCGCCGCTACGCCATCTGCATGCTCCCGACGAATGCCTGCGCGGGCTTGGGTTCAAGGTCGATTACACAGGCATGCAGTTCGCGCCGATACCGACAGCGATCTACCGGGCAAGCGCCCCGGATGGATCTGTCTATCGCGTGGAGACAAGTTTCCTCTCCAATGAAGGGCACGCCACCGGCAATGTCGCCGAAGCCGTTTGGATATGGCTGCGACATCCCAACAGCACATGGACCGGCGTCCAGCGAATTACCGACTGGGCCGTACCGGAGTCGGATCGAAGAGCGTTTGAGGCGGCCGTATTTGCGTCACTCGACATCGGCTCTTCGCTCGCTCCCTCAACTCACATTGCTTACGCCAACGATGAAAGAGGAGATGGCGATGTCTAATTACTTATCGAGAATGGCCATGCTGATTGGCCTGTGTGGCGCGATGGTGGCGACGCCCGGATTGGCGCAGTCCGATGACGCACGACGCGGAACATTGCGGGCTGAATTTGATGGGCAAGTTGTCGACTTACCGCTCATGGAGATGGACATCGCCGCCGACATCCAAGGCGACCTAGCCACCGTGAATGTCCGTCAAGTTTTCGCCAACCCAACAGATACGCCGCTCAACGCGACATATCTCTTCCCGCTCAATAAGGACGCCGCAGTTTACGCCATGACCATGGAAGTGGGCGATGAGCGCATTCGCGCCCAAATCAAACAGAGCGAAGAGGCGCGCAACACCTTTGAAGCGGCGCGTGATGAAGGTCGGGCGGCCGCGCTGCTGACCCAGAATCGACCCAACATGTTTACCCAAGAGGTCGCCAACCTCATGCCGGGCATGCCGGTCACGGTCACGCTGGAATATGTGCAAACGGTTCCGCGTATCGATGGCGCTTATGAGTTGGTGACACCCTTGATTGTGGGCCCGCGTTTTGACCCGCCTGCTGCGCCTCAAGCCGAGGCCATGGCGGTCTCCCATGCGATAACGCCAGACGATGACATGGACGTTCCGGCTGAACGCTCCTCTAGGCCGTTGGGCGAATGGGAAATCGCGCCGCCGCCTGAATACCCTGAGGTGTTCGGGCTGACCCTGCCCCGCGAAATTGACCATGACCGAGTGTCCATCAGCATTTCACTAAACGCCGGCATGCCGATCGGCTCAATCACAAGCGACAGTCACGCGATTAAGGTGGATGGGGTCGACTCGCATAGATCAATCTCGCTCGCTGAAGGACGCGTCATTGACAATCGTGACTTTGTGCTCCGTTACCAACTTGCCAGTGACGCGGTCACCGCCGGAATTCTCACCCACGCCGATGAACGGGGCGGCTTTGCCAGCATACTCATTGAGCCGCCACAGGAGATCGAGTCTGTAGAAATTGCTGCACGCGAGATTGTGTTTGTGCTCGATACGTCCGGCTCGATGGACGGGGCGCCGATCAACGCGAGCAAGGCGTTTATGCGCGAGGCGCTCAAAACGCTTCGGTCCGGCGATTACTTTCGACTGATCCAATTCGATCATTCCCCTCAGGAGTTCTCAGCCGGACCGGTGCTGGCAACCCGCGAAAACATCAGCGCCGCCCAACGCTATGTGGCCGGCTTGAGTGCGGGTGGAGGGACCATGGTTGCACCGGCCATGAACCAAGCCTTTTTGACGCCGCAACAACCGGGAACGCTGCGCATTGTCGTGTTTCTTAGCGATGGTTATGTGGGCAATGAGTCTGAAATCTTCGGCTTGATTGCTGACCATATCGAAGACGCGCGCCTTTACGCCTTCGGCGTGGGAACCGCGCCCAACCGATACTTGATGAATGAAATGGCGCGCCATGGCCGCGGGTTTGCACGCTATGTAGATCCCACCGAGACCAGCCACACCGTCGCCAAGGATCTGGCGCAACGCATCGCCGCGCCACTTCTGACCAACATCACGGTGGATTGGGGCGAAGCGGGAGGTCGCGGCGCCACTCCGGCACGGATTCCCGATCTGTTTGCAGGTGATTCCGTGCGGGTCATGGCGCGTTTTGATCAACCAGGAGATCACGTCGTCACTGTGAATGGGAAGGTCAATGGACGTCGCGCGTCCATGCCAGTCGAAGTGAATATCCCGGACTTCAATGATCCAGCGGGCAGTTCGTCCGACGAAGGAGCGGCCATTCCTTTGATTTGGGCGCGCAGCCAAATCGAAGACGCCATGCGCGACTATCAAACCGATGTCCGCTGGCGTTTCAGTGGGCTGAGTAACCATCAGTTACGCAAACGCGTAACAGAACTGGGACTTACGTACTCGCTGATGACCCAATGGACATCCTTCGTTGCGGTCTCGGAAGCCGTTATCAATACAGCGCCTCAAACTCATGCAAACGCGAACGTTCCCCTACCTGTGGTGGACGGCGTATCCGAGCTCGCCTACCCTAAAGCCGTTCATTCACCACGCACCTTAGGGGCAAACGCCGCGCCCAGCGGGCCGTCAGTCAGCGCCCCGGTCTTTGCCGGCTCGTCCACACCAGAACCTGGCGTTTGGGCAATGCTGGCGTTGTTAGCCTCCCTTGGGGCAATGGTGCTTTTCCGCCATGTCGGCGGGCTGCGATCACACTAATGACTTGAGTCATCGCGTCATCGGCGTTGTGATGGAGGCCCAACAAACGACTCGCTTGGGCCGCTTGTTGGGCCTGAGCACGCAAACGTCTTGGAGACCGGTATGGCCGAGCAATGGCGCCTATCAATCCGTCGTTCTGACATTGCCGACGCCTTTATCGAACCGGAGCTCGCAGTAGAAATAGCCGATTCCCAAGTTCGCTTCCGCTTGCAGCGCTTCGCCCTCACGGCAAACAATGTGACTTACGCGGCATTCGGCGACGCCATGAAGTATTGGGATTTCTTCCCGTCGGGTGACGAAGAACGCGGAGTGTTGCCCGTTTGGGGCTTTGGCGACGTGATCGAAAGCCGGGTCGACGGAATCGATCAGGGCGATCGGTTTTACGGAATCTGGCCGGCGAGCAATGAAGCCGTCCTCACAGCGAGTAAAGTCAGCCAAGCAGGGTTTTCCGACGGCAGCCCCCATCGCGCAGGCCAAGCGCCGGTTTATCTACGCTATGTTCGGTGCAGTACTGATCCGGGCTATGACCCCACTCAAGAACGAGAACACATGACTCTGCAACCATTGTATGCGACGTCGTTTTTATTGCATCGCTATTTGGTGCGCGAAAAGGGGTTTGGCGCCGAGCGCGTGATCATGACCAGCGCCTCGAGCAAGACCGCGGTGGCGTTGGCGGAATTACTCAAGTCCGCGCCGATCGCCGGACTTTCTGTTCATGCCCTCACATCAACCCGCTCGGAGAGTTTTGTGCGCGCGTTGGAATTATACGATACCGTGTCAGTCTATGACACCGTTGCAGACTTAGACGTAACGCCGCCCACCATCATCGTCGACTTCGCAGGCAACCGGACGGTCAATTTGGCGCTGCATTCGCACCTCGATGGACAGTTGCAGGCCAATGTTCGTGTTGGCGGGGCGCACTGGATTGAAAGCGCGCCGGCTGTTGATCTACCTGGCCCGAAGCCCGTTTTCTTCTTTGCACCAACACATCTGGACATGGAGCGCGATGCACTCGGCGCCAGCGAGTTTCGTAGGCTCTTGACCGACGCATGGATGAGATTTGCCCGACAAGCGCCACGCTGGTTTAACTTTGTCAGTGGCCAAGGGTCTCAAGATTGCTTGGATGTCTATCGGATGCTTGTCGACGGCCAAACCCACGCTGAAGACGCCTGGTGCATTGAGGTGGCTTAAAGCAGGCGCACTACGCCACGACGGGAACGTCATTCCATCCAACCATGAACCGAAGAGTCAGAGCGGCAGCAACACCAGTTCACTGTATAGTTTATCAATCTCGCTAGCTGAAACTGTCTTTGAACGCACAAAGATTGGCGACTCGAACAACTTTTTTCCCGCTATGCTCAAACTCGCCACAGGTGCGGCGTTTGTGAAATGCTTATCCGCCATCACCGCGACGGACCTTTGTCGTCGCATGATCGCAAATTTTATCCTCTCAACATCCTTCGCAATAAAACTCCAATTACTGCAATATAAAATCTCTGAAAACGGTAGCTCTATCCGGACCCGCCCAAAACCCTGACTCCATTGTCGCCGTACAGTTACCAGGTAACAATACTCATCTCGACCCCCGATCACTGCGTGTAGGCCGTTGCACCCCTGGTGATCCCGGAAAATACGAGTGTGCTCCGGGCTGAGAATTTCTTCAATTTCATGATGCTCAAAATGGATCGGTAGGGCCGACTGAAATAAGCTGCGCGCATTAAACAATGGAGGAAAAAGGCGCTTAGTCTCACTTCGATCTTCAAACCCGAGCGTCTTCAACACGTTTTTTGTCAATGGCGCAGGGGTAAACGCGGTGTATGTCACCGCCTCATCTTCTAACCCTGCGCTCAGCAGTGCGGCGCCCCAACCGCGATAGTCAGACTTTATGAACCATGTACTCAAGTTACAGAAGACTTCCTCTTTACCTTCAATCTCACGCTTTGAGTAAACTAGGCCAAGAAAACCAACAACCTCATCATTATCAACCAAAACAACACCGATTTTAGGTTTGTTTTTTAGCCACCCGTAATCGACTAGTCTTTGCCAAGGAACAAGACGGTCAGCAGACACATGAAATCCAGCATTGAGTAATCGGCGGACTGCCTCGATGTCATCGAAGGTCATGTCACGGATGTGCGGTCCCTGCGGCTTGGTGTTGCGTGTCTGAGCCGCCAATTCATGCCAATGATCGTGTATATGAGTTGCAAGTTGGGTGATGGTTGGCAATGAAACAACCGTAGCGACACCAATATTATACCCGAGTTGACGCTGAATCTTTATAGACAAATTAAAAATAGAAAGTGAGTCCAAGCCAAGGTCATGCAAATTATCTGAAGGATTGATACTTGATAAATCCAAAATCTCCTTAGCCATCTCGCACAGAAGCGCCTCAAGCACTGAGTGTGGAATGGTTTCGTCGCTCTTGTCGATCACGGACGTGTCTGCGCTGTCTTCCACCAATGCTGGATGAGCTGCAATCGCTTCCAAAACTTCTGGATTCTTAAGTCCGGCCCGATTGCGCACGTCTCGCCCGTTGACCGCGTCTCGCGCAGCAGCTTCAGACGCTTTTCCACTGTGAGTTTTCGGCAGTGCTGGAACATCTACGATGCGGGAAGGGAGAAGTGCCGGAGAGCCACGTTTCACCAACGTCGATCGAATCTTTACTTTCAGCGCATCATCAAGTTGTACATCTGGCCGCAATACAATCAATAGGATGAGGCGGCCGCCGCCAACATCGTTCGCGCTGTTTTGTTCAACTGCGAGCGCTTCCTCAATTTCGTCCACATGTCGAAGAATGGCATAGATTTCTCCTGGTCCAACCCGAATGCCCCGGATGTTCATCACACCATCAGATCGCCCATGCAAGCGAGCCCCGCCCTCAGGCGTAAACTCGATCAGATCGCCATGGGTCCAGACGCCAGGATTCTGGGAAAAATAGGCTGCGTGAAATCGAGCCCCGGACTCATCGCCAAAAAAACCCAAAGGTCGGGACGGAAACGGGTTGGCGCAGATAAGCTCGCCAACCATTGTTTCGTTGTCGTTCCCGCAAGGCCAGGCCCGCACATCCATCGCCAGGCTCCGGCACTGGGAGTCGCCGCGATAGACCGGTAACATGGGATTGCCCAGCACAAAACATCCCACAATATCCGTGCCGCCAGAAATAGACTGGAGCGGAATGCGTCCCACTCGTTCTTTCACCCAATCATACTGACCGGCATACAAGATCGACCCAGTGGAAAGTACAGCACGCAAATGAGACATCGACCCCAGTCGACGCGGCTCATAACCAGCCTGCTCACACATTTGAAGATAAGCTGGACTGGTCCCAAACACATTCACGCGTTCCTGGGCCACAATGCGCCAAAGCGTTTCGGGCCCTTCAAGGGGGCCATCATAAACGACGATTTGAGCCCCACACGCCAATGCGCCCAGTTGCCAATTCCACATCATCCAGGCGCAAGACGTTTGAAAAAATAGCGTCTCGCCTTCACGCAGATCGCCATGCAGCCGGTGTTCCTTTAGGTGTTCCAGCAGAGTGCCGACGGCGCCGTGGATAATGCACTTCGGCGCACCCGTTGTTCCCGAGGAAAACAGGATAAACACCGGATGATTCGCGGGAAACCTTGGCATTGCTCTGTCAAGCGTGGCGGTCTCATCGGCAAGGATGTGCTCAAGCCGGTGAACTGGCAAAGCAAGCCCTGATGGCGCAGGTCCGTCATCGAGGCCAATAAGCGTGCGCAGTGTTGGCAATCCCTGGACCACTTGCGCAAAGCTGCTGGTCAAATCACTCACACCCTGGCGCGCCTCGAACGGCAAGGTGCGCAATTGACTGAGGAGAACGGATGGTTTGATTTGCGTGAAACGAGAAAGTATGGCGTCAGCGCCCATGTCGGGCGCGCAGCTCGAAAACACGGCGCCAATCGAGGCAGCAGCCAATGCGGCAATGATCGCTTCTGGTCCATTGCGAGCTATCGCTGCGATCCGATCTCCCGGGCTGACGCCTTCATCAGCAAGAAAGGCGGCCAGGCGCGCAACTTGGTTTCTGAGTTCGCCACGCGTAATTTGGGTGCGGGAGCCATCCACACTGCGTGACGTAATAGCCACGCTTTCATCCAGCGACGAATTGCCGAGCAGCACTTCGGCGTAGTTCACTTTCAAGTTTGGAAAGAATTGAGCGTGTTCGCAGGTCTCCCCAACGCACACCGGCTCAGTCTCACCGTGATGTGGTATTGCTGTCCACGCAAGAAACAACCGCCAGAACGCTCGAAAATCGGAAACCGAAAATGCGTGGAACTCATTGTATGTGGAAAACGCCCGACCCGTAGCGTCCTCACAATATCGCATAAAAGCGGCCAACTGAGATTGTGCGGCGACATTCGGGTCGGGCGCGAATATCGCCCTGCTATCTTCGCCGCTAGCGAATACAAGTTTCTCCAAGTTCGAACGTACAGAACTTTCTGTTTCAAGATGTATCGGAGTAGCCATGGGCGCAAGTCACTACAACTTTTGTCTAAAGCCCCATGAGAGCTAAGACTGTGCAAAATGGGAACACGGAGAGTCGAACGAATAATAAATATTCGGAAACGAACTAAGCATCAACGTGTAAAATCAATGCTTGATTTTCGGCATCGAAAAACACGCATGCGTCTTATTCGAGATCAAATTGAGCCGACCGCAGCTGCGTTCCCACTTGCCCTGCCGCCAGTAAGAACCTGAACCCTTATTTTCCCAGTCAAGAACTTAGCCCTCCCAAGATCTAATCAGCCTTGCCAATATTAGCGTCATAGCGGTGAGGGACTTCAATCATTTTTGGCAGATAGAATGCAGTAGTTTGCTTTGTTGCGAAGTGATAACAGTCGACCCGCCCAGCACTGTTGAAAACGGCGCCCTCCTCATCGAATCGGTGTGAAGTTTGGTTTAAAGTCATTCTTGGCTCAAGCCCATGTGAGTATTGCGGGAACGTCAGCGCGATTTGGCTCTGCACCATCGGTCAAGGTCGTTGACTTCGGCACACTTGAAGAGGGCGTGACGCGCACCGTTTACGTGCAAGTGCGCGCCAATCAGCGCGTGAATATCGAAATCGAATCAGAAAACGGTGGACAATTGCGTCACGTGGAACGACCGGAAAGCCGCGCCATTCCATTTTCGACCACCCTAGACGGGCAAGCATTCGACTTGTCGAACGGTCCGGCCAATTTAACTCGCGAGAGCGGGACAGGTCTAAGTGGCTCCAATCATGCGCTCAATATGACGATTGGCAGTGTCCAAAGGACGTTCTCCGGGCGCTATCGCGACCGAATTCATGTCTATGTCGAGCCGCACTAAAATCGACAGTTCTCGATCGGTGGACGTGTCGCGTTTCATGTCCATGAGCTTGCCCCCCCTCCCCGCCTGGGGATGGCGCTTTTTGACAGCGACTTGGTAGAATTTTAAGCCGCGTACGACATAGTGGCTTACGATTTGCGGAGAAGAGCACCATAAGTTGAAGGGATATCGACCATGAACGCGGCCGAATTGGCGCAACGCCATCGCGTTGAGGATGGGCGAACGTTTAGCCTCAGTGACGTCGATCCCAATGACACGGCGGGATTGGATATCGAGAAGAGCGAAGCCAAGGAGCTCCTCGAATCCAGTGTCTCAGCGCTAAAGAAACTCCAAGAACGGTTGTACGCAGATGGCAAATGGGCGGTGCTCATGGTGCTCCAAGCAATGGATGCCGCCGGCAAGGACAGCGCCATTGAGCACGTGATGACCGGCATTAATCCTCAAGGGTGCGACGTTCGCTCATTCAAGCAGCCCGGACCCGTTGAACTGGCGCATGACTTTCTCTGGCGTCACGCCATTGCGTTGCCCACACGCGGTCGGATTGGGATATTCAATCGTTCTCACTATGAAGAAGTCCTGGTCGTGCGCGTACGCAAAGATATCTTACCCAGCCGGGACATTCCTCCCGATCTGGTTGATGACAAATTCTGGAAGCGTCGGTTCAAAGATATTCGCGCGTTTGAGCGGCATCTTGCCAATAGCGGCACATTGGTCTTGAAGTTTTTCCTGCACATTTCAAAGGATGAGCAAGCCCGGCGTTTCCTCGATCGGATTGATGAGCCAGACAAAAATTGGAAGTTCTCGTTTGGCGACCTGGAAGATCGCAAAATGTGGGATGACTACATGCACGCCTATGAGGATATGATCCAGAATACGGCGCGCAAATACGCGCCCTGGTATGTAATTCCGGCGAACAATAAGTGGTATTCTCGGATGGTGATCAGCGCCACATTGCGGGAGGCCCTCGAACGGCTCGACCCGCAATTTCCTGAAGTGGATGACGAATACCGCAAGCACTTGCAAGATGTGCGCGGCCCATTAGCCGAAGAGGCGAAAAAGGAGAAATAACCCGCCTATGCGATGTAAAGACTAAAATACTTCGACGATCGAAAAGTAGAATTCACGGTTTTCATCGCTGCCGAATGCCACATCAAATCTCAAATGCACCCCTTGTTCTGGCTGGATGGCGTAACGCACGCCGGCGCCTACAGAGGTGTAGACGCCATCCACATCCGTCGCCTCGGCCGTATCGCCCGCAATCTCTCCAGCGGTAAATCCACGCAAAACATTGCTTCCGCCCCACGACGATAGATTCAGATTAACGACTGTGGAGTTTTACATGCTGACGCCGTATGCGCGCCTTTAGACAGCGGTGCGCATCGTCCCCGTTTGGACCCAAGCACATGGCGCTCAATGAATAAGGACTTTTCTATCGCCGTATAAAATTAAATTGATTGGATTTATCGGGGCCGGAGCGGTATGCGTACCCTACCAAATAACATCAAACCCAATTGGAGTTGTCATGGACGGGATGGAAAGCGGATGCCCAGTAACCGGCGCCGGCCGGCGGCACACCACCGCCGGCGCTTGGTCAAATGCAGATTGGTGGCCCAATCAGATTAATCTTGGAATGTTGCATCAACACTCGGCGCTCTCCAATCCAATGGATCCTGGGTTCGACTACGCCGAAGCGTTCAAGAAACTCGACCTGAACGCGGTGAAACAAGACCTCTATGCGTTGATGACCGATTCTCAAGAGTGGTGGCCCGCCGACTATGGCCACTATGGACCATTCTTCATTCGCATGGCGTGGCACAGCGCGGGCACCTACCGCATTAGCGATGGTCGCGGCGGCGGCAGCTCGGGCACGCAACGTTTTGCGCCCCTAAACAGCTGGCCTGACAACGCCAACTTGGACAAGGCGCGGCGTTTGCTGTGGCCCATTAAACAAAAATACGGAAACAGCCTGTCTTGGGCCGACCTGATGATCCTTGCCGGCAACTGCGCCTTGGAATCCATGGGCTTCAAGACCTTTGGCTTTGGCGGCGGCCGCCCGGACGTTTGGGAAGCTGAAGGCGACATTTATTGGGGCCCAGAGACCGAATGGTTGGGTGATAAGCGCTATAGTGGCGATCGAGAACTCGCTGACCCGCTTGGCGCCGTCCAGATGGGCTTGATTTACGTCAACCCTGAGGGTCCTAACGGCAATCCCGATCCCCTCGCCTCTGCGCGAGATATCCGCGAAACCTTCGCTCGCATGGCAATGGATGACGAAGAAACCGTGGCGCTGGTGGCCGGCGGCCACACATTTGGCAAGACCCATGGCGCTGGCGATGCGTCATTGGTCGGCGCTGAACCTGAAGGCGCTGACATTGCAGAACTGGGTCTTGGATGGAAAAGCGCCTACGGGATCGGACACGGCGCTGACACGATCACCAGCGGTTTGGAAGGCGCATGGACGCCGACGCCTATAACGTGGGACAATTCGTATTTCGACACGTTGTTTGGTTATGAGTGGGAGCTCACAAAGAGCCCCGCGGGCGCCAATCAGTGGAAGCCGAAAGGCGACGCTGGCGCCGGCGCCGTTCCCGACGCTCATGATCCATCCAAGCGCCACGCACCAATGATGGCGACAACAGATATCGCCCTGCGCGTGGATCCGATTTATGAGCCGATTTCACGCCGGTTCCATCAAAATCCGGACCAATTCGCCGACGCCTTTGCCCGGGCTTGGTTCAAACTAACCCACCGCGACATGGGTCCGATCTCACGCTATCTCGGTCCAGAAGTGCCATCAGAAGAGCTGCTTTGGCAGGATCCCATTCCGGCCGTCGATCACGAATTGATCAACCAGCAGGATATCGCCGCGCTCAAAGCCAAGATCCTCAGCTCAGGACTGTCCATACAGCAGCTGGTGTTGACGGCCTGGGCGTCTGCCGCGTCGTTCCGGAACTCGGATAAGCGCGGCGGCGCCAATGGCGCGCGCATCCGCTTGGCTCCGGCAAAAGACTGGGAAGTGAACCAGCCGGCACAATTGGGCGAAGTGTTGCGCATACTCGAAAGTATTCAGTCTGATTTCAATGCCTCTCAAAGCGGCAAAAAGGTCTCCTTGGCCGATCTGATCGTGCTAGGCGGATGCGCTGCTGTCGAACAGGCGGCCAAGTCCGCGGGCCAGACCGTGGAGGTTCCCTTCACACCCGGTCGCATGGACGCAAGCCAAGAGCAGACTGATGTGGACTCTTACAATGTGCTCGAGCCCAACGCTGATGGATTCCGTAACTTCTACAGCGCCAAGGCGCATTTGCCCGCCGAAGAGATGTTGGTGGACAAAGCCCAATTGATGTCGCTCACCGCGCCAGAGATGACCGTTCTGGTGGGCGGCATGCGCGCTCTTGGCGCCAACTATGGCGGCGCGCGCCACGGGGTTCTCACCAGCACTCCGGGCGCGTTGACCAACGACTTCTTCGTGAACCTGCTGGACATGGGGACGAAGTGGGACAAATCATCGGACTCTGACGATCTATTCGAGGGTCGAGATCGCGCGAACGGCGAACTCAAATGGACGGCGACCCGCGTTGATTTGGTCTTTGGGTCTAATTCCCAATTGCGCGCCCTGTGCGAAGTCTACGCCTCAAGTGACGCGCGGCAGAAATTTGTTCATGACTTTGTCGCGGCATGGAACAAAGTCATGATGCTTGACCGGTTTGACGTGGCGTAACTGTTTCTATCCTCACTGACACACCTGATGGAGCGTGGCGCATTCGCCGCGCTCTTTTTTTAGCTTTCGTCATCCATACGCGCTGTAGAGGTGAGACACGCCAACGCCAATCTCACGGATTGTCGTAATCAGTTCGCGCATGGGGTTGACGATTTCGCGCTGGATATGCGGATATCCGCGCAACACATCAACACTTGCTTCCGCCGGTTCGTCGATGGCCTTCATCAGCGCCGCGCCATTCCCGCCTTCGGGGAAAATTTTATCGAGCAAATCCACGGCCTCTTCAATCTGCAGATCCAACACAAGGTCGACCAGATCGTCGCGCGTGATGTCGAAGCGATCAGAGAAAGTGGGCAATTTTGCTGACAACAGGAACAGTCGCATCAACAGGGCAAGTCGTATTGCTTGCAGCAGCTCCATGTCCTCCCGCGCAGCACTGGACGCGTCGCGCGCGTCAAGCAGATCGGGCAATCGTTCAATGACGTCGTCAAATCGCGCCAAATCGCCGGCAAATTGGTTCGCCAACCGCGCATAGGCGGCAAATCGGCCATGGCATTCCAATCGGCGGCCCAACAATCCTGCTGGACCACGCAATTCCGCCTCGTCGCTCTCATAGGCGCGGGTCGTCCAGAATGTGGGATCGAAGAGCGTGGAGTAGGACCGCAAAACGGCTATGCTGGTGAGTCCGCGGGCTCGGGCGGCCATTTCCAACGCCGCGCGCGCCCGATGAGAGCCCGTCGCCCAATCCACACATCGGTCTGGATCAATGGCCGCGGCTGCGCCAACCCCCGTTGCCACATTGGCGGGCGCCGCCAGTTGCTGCAAAATCGCGTTGTGGGGAATGGCGCGCAGCGCTCTGGATGAGGGGATGTCGCTGCGTCCGCCACTGGCTCTTTTTACAGGCCGTGATCCAGTTTTGAACAATAGGTTGGGACCGAAAGCGGTAAGCGCCGCCCCCACGTCCGGGCTTTCGCTGAGATCTTCTTGCCAGGACTTAAGCGCCCGGTAGAAATCCCAACTGAAATCCAAGTCACTGTAAAAACGATCATCGGTCACCGCCTCGCCCAACGAAAGTCGCGCGGCGAGGATCGATTGCAATGAATGACGCGCAAGCGCCGGCGTGGCGAAATGCAATACGCCATCTCCACCCTGAAAGCTGGTTTCGTGGACAATTGTGATGCGCTCATGCTCAAAACGCGCCGCCGTCCACGGCGTGAGCAAATAGGCCATGCGGGCCTGCATACCTTTAGGGTGTGCGCCGCGTCCCATGGATTCGCCATGGGTATTGAACACCACAACCTCCAAATCGCGAATTTCTCGACGGGCAAGGGCGCGAGCGATGAGGATTTGGAGACGTTCCGCCGCCATACTGGTGGTCAATTGACCCATGTATCGACCGGCGTCGGAAAATCCGATCTGGACCGCGATGCGACCACGCATGCGGGCATAGTCCAAGTAAACCGGCTCATCGAGCAATTGCGCCATCAGGCGCCCGCCGCCCTCCAAACCACGCGCAGTTTCGAACAAAGGCGAAATGTCGACGATTTCTGCAACGCCGTAACGGCGCGCCAAATAGACGGCCGCCACCACAGTCACCGGGCTTTCCAGTTCAGCAATCAGAAACCTTATGGGTGCATCGGCGTCGATGTGTTTGCGGATTTGCGCCGCCAACATGATTTGCCGCCGGGCCGTGGCTTTCTCCAAAAACACGGAGGCGAAATTGACCTTCTCTGGCTTCACACGCCCCGCATGCTCCGCCGCCCGATCAAGAGCGACACGGCCAAACCCGCCGCTATCCGGGTCGATATCAAAATCAGCCCGCGCCGCGTTGCGGATTTGCGCCGCATTCACGCGCAAATGGATCTCGGCCGTACCTAAGCCAAAGCCGGCGACCTCGGCCCGCAGCACCCAGAGGTCTTTGGCAAAATCGCCATCGCCGGCCGTTCCCAACATTTTGCTTAGCAGTTGGAGAAGCGGCTCTTTACTTGTCAATCTTCGAGGGTCCTCAGCGGTCAGCGCGTTCGCCGCCCCCGCCAGCTGCATGGGGTCATCACCGGCCTTTAGGAATTGATCGGCAATGGCCTCGGTATGGACCGCGGCGCCGTGCGTTAGCTCAATAAATTTCGAGAGTTCCTCGCAGGCGGCCTCTTCATAGCTCTCCTGCAGTTCGCGAGCCCGTTGAGCATATCTGTGGAGCTGCAGCGCTTTTTCTTGAAGCCGGATTTGGATCGTGGCGCTCCAATGAATATCGGTGCGCCCATCAAGATCGTATCCCACCCATGACGCGATGCTCGCCAGCCGCGGTGTCACCGACTTCCACCCAGCAGGATCGGCGCCGCGTAACGTGTCACAGACCATGGCGTGCGCCTCATTCAGCGCATTCTTGGCCTGTTCGACGGCGTTGAGGATGTCTTCATGCTCACTCAGGACCGTGAGCTCATCATCTGGGGCGTGACGACCGCCGATCTTGACAGATTTGCCTGCGCCAGCGGGCGGATTGTCGGCAAAACCAGACAATTTAGCCCGCAATTCTCGAGACAGCGCAAAAGTGGGATGGGCGGTGAAAACAATGCCGGCTTTAGCGCGCGAAACGATTGCCTTAAGCCTGACCGGGTCGCCACCGGCCTGTTTCATAAGCACGGCCGGTACATCGCACTCCGATGAATAACCGCCCAACCGCTGCGCGCGCTCAACCATTGCTGCGTCGCACAATTGTTGTGCGGCCTCTGCAAGTTGGTCCACGCTGATATCGTCTCGTTCAAGGCGCCTGGACAATTCAAACGCTAACGCCCGCACCGGATTTGCGTCCGCTATACCAGTTGCCCCATCCGCATGGTTGGATAAAAGGGCGCGACATTCATTGACCAGTTTTGTGGTGGACACGGTGGGGAAAGCCTTCCTTTGCGTTCGAAGTGGAACCAACCATTCGCGCGCGCACCATAAACGCGCCCCTGCCGGGAATGAAAGCCTCGCCCTTGGAGATGATGGCGCCGTTTGCCTCTTTGCAATGCACAACGCCGATTTGGATTGACCGCGCTGGCGGCCACCCTAAGCAGTACTAGGTATAGCTCACCCTCCACCGCGCAAGGAGCTTGGCGTGCAAGACACAGCCTCACGATCGACCCCGCCGGCAGACGTCAATCACACTTTCACCGATGCAGAACTCAAGCAGTTGGAACCCTATGGTGAAATCCGACATCACCAGGCAGGCGAGATCCTCATCAGCGAAGGCCAGTCAAACGCGGATTGCCTGATCACTCTGTCCGGCGAGACCCACATTTTTGTCGAAGGCGCCGATGGCGCGCGACGCGTGGGTTGGATGGACCGGGGGCAATTTGCTGGAGATATCACCGTGCTAACCGGCCAAGCCTCACTCGCGCGAACAGTCATGGGCGTCGAGGGCGAAGTCCTGCATATTTCGCACGACTCCTTTCATCGACTACTGGTGGAAAATTCCGCTTTGTCGGACGCTTTTGTCCGCACACTGACGGCGCGGCGTGAATTTGGCCGCCAGTCTGGACGCGCCAGCGTGATCGTCATTGGCGGCGCACAAGACCGGATGATCTTCGCAATCCGCGACTTGCTCTCCAAACACGGCATTCCGCATCAATGGCTTGACCCGGAGACCGATGAATTGGCGCAGCCCATCATGAAGGCCCGCGGCGTGAGCGCCAACGAATTGCCCATTGTGCTCCGCGGTTCGGCCCCGCCGCTCAAACAACCCAGTTTGGAGGCCCTGTCCAAGTCATTTGGCTTGGACTTGCTGCCCGATGGCGCCACTGCCGACGTGATTGTGGTCGGGGCGGGGCCGGCCGGCCTCGCCTCATCGGTCTATGCGGCCTCAGAGGGCCTTTCCGTGCTCACTTTGGACACAGAGGGGCCAGGCGGGCAAGCTGGGACCTCGTCCAAGATCGAAAACTATCTCGGCTTTCCCATGGGCGTGTCCGGACGAGAGTTGGCCGAACGCGCAGCAATCCAAGCACAAAAATTCGGCGCCCGCATCACCTCGCCCGTTCGCGCCGGTCAGTTGGAGCGAGATGATGAAGCATACTATCTGACCTTGAAGGATGGCCGCAAAATCAGAGCTCGAGCGCTGATCATCGCCACAGGCGCCCAGTATCGGCGATTGCCCATCGATAATCTGGAGCAATTCGAGGGCCGCGGCGTGTATTATGGGGCGACCGCCATGGAAGCGCAGCTTTGTGGCGGCCAGGACGTGGCTGTTGTGGGCGCTGGAAATTCGGCTGGCCAGGGCGCCGTCTTTCTCGCTCAGTCCGCCAAAACGGTTCACGTTGTATACCGGCGTCCCGACATTCGCGACACAATGTCAGAATATCTCGTGCGTCGCCTTGAAGAAACGCCAAACATCCACCTTCATCCGCACACGGAACTCCAAGCGCTTCACGGACGCGACGATTCAGGTTCGCCGGCCGATCGATTGGTTGCGGCCACTTGGATCAATCGCGAATCCAAGCAAACTTTCCGAACAGCGACACCCTTTTTATTCCTGTTCATCGGGGCTGCGCCTTTCACCGAATGGCTGCCAGACACCATTGCCCGCGACGCCAAAGGCTTTGTGAAAACCGGTCCAGATCTAGCGAATATCGAGTTGGTCCGCGCTGGTTGGAGCTTAGAACGTATGCCCACGCGCTACGAAACGAGTTGGGCCAGACTATACGCCGTGGGCGATGTGCGCGCCGGGTCGGTCAAACGGGTGGCCAGCGCGGTTGGCGAGGGTTCAGTGGTCGTGAGCGATGTTCACGCTGCGCTCAGCGAACAAATAAGAAGCTGACCACGTCAATGCGCCTTGGTTTGGCTTGCCCATGGGGCGCCCCTCGCCCTATCGTCCCTGCAGCGGTGATAGGGCTCAGAAAATAGCAAGGGAGAACCCCATGAGAAGATTTGGTCTTTTGGCTGGTGTGGCGTCGGCGTGCGTGTGCAGTGTAGCTCACGTGGCCGCCCAAGAACCTGAGCGGATCGAGCGCGGCCCCCTCATTATCGAGGGCATCCCGGAAATTCCCCAAGCTGTGAGTGACCGCTTGCGCCAATACACCAACACCCGCGGCGCGGGCTTTCAAGATTGGGCGCCGGGCGGAGGCATCCTCATTACCACGCGGTTTGCCGAAACATCGCAGGCCCATATCGTCGATGCGCCTATGGGCGCGCGCCGCCAGCTCACATTCTTTGATGAGCGAATTGGCGTCGGTGACATTCAACCCAATGGTCAAACATTTCTGTTTTCACGCGACGTGGGCGGCGATGAATTTTTCCAGGGCTTCACATTCGATCTGGACGGCGGTCAGGTCACCCAGTTTTCCGAACCAGGAACGCGCAATGGCGCGCTGGATTGGTCAGACGACGGTGATCAGGTGATTTGGCACACCACCACCGCGGAAGATCCCAATTACGATATCTATGTCGCCAATGCTGACGACCCGGCCGGTTCGGCGGAACTGGTCCTCGAGGGCGAAGGCTTTATGTACCCGGACCAACTCTCGGCCGACGGCGCGACCATGTTGGTGGGCCGATACTTTTCGCCGGTAAAGAGCGAACTTTTCTTGCTCGACATGGAAAGCGGCGAGCTCACCGAATTGCTGCCCGATCTCGAAATTTCCCTTTCGCCGGTGCAAATGATCGACGACGGAGCCACCGTTATCGCCACCACTGACCATGACAGCGAGTTTGACCGCTTGGTGTCCATCGATGTGGCCTCCAATGAGATCACCGTGCTAACGGCCGATCCTGGAGGCGATGTCGAAAGCGCGGATGTGTCGCCAGACGGACAGAATATTGTCTATTCCGTGAATTCTGGCGGCCTGTCGAATGTGCGGATTCTCAACCTGGAATCAGGTGAAATCGGCGCAGGACCCGACCTGCCTCCTGGCCTTGTTGGCGGGCTCACCTTCAGCCCCGACGGCGCACAGGTGGGTTTCACATTCAATTCCTACGATAGTCCGTCCGACGTCTGGTCGTTTGACGTGGAGACCCTCGAACTCACGCGCTGGACACAAAGCGAAGTCGGCGGGCTCGATCCCTCCACCTTCGTGGAGCCCGAATTGGTGACCTATGCTGAAGCTGACGGCTTCGACATCCCCGCTTTCGTCTACAAGCCAAGCGGCGACGGTCCTCACCCGGTGATCATCTCCATCCATGGCGGTCCAGAAGGCCAATACCGTCCAGGCTTTTCTTCCACATTCCAATACTGGATCAACGAATTGGGCGCAGCCGTGATCGCGCCCAACGTTCGCGGTTCGGCCGGATATGGCAAGACCTATGTCGCGCTCGATAATGGCATGAACCGCAAAAAGTCGGTGGAGGACATCGGGTCACTCCTCGATTGGATCGGCGAGCAGCCAGACCTCGATGCGGATCGCGTCATTGTTTATGGCGGCTCGTATGGCGGCTATATGGTGCTGGCGTCCATGGTGGACTATGGCGATCGACTTGCAGGCGGTGTCAATATTGTCGGCATTTCCAGCTTTGTCACCTTCTTGGAGAACACCAAAGGCTATCGCCGCGATTTACGCCGCCAGGAGTACGGCGATGAGCGAGATCCGGAAATGCGCGCCTTCATGGAAGAGATCGCCCCACTGAACAATTCCGATAAGATCAATAAGCCATTGTTCGTCATTCAGGGTCTCAATGATCCGCGCGTCCCCGCCAGTGAAGCGGAGCAAATCCTGGAGGCTGTTCGCGCCAATGAGGCCGAGGTTTGGTATTTGGCCGCCAAGGACGAAGGCCATGGCTTTCGGAAGAAGTCCAATCGCGATTACCAACGCGAGGCTGAAACCATGTTCCTGCGCAAAGTGTTAGGCGTTGAATAGCTCAGGGACTTGTCAGGCTCGCTCGGGCACAAGCCCAAGATCGGAAAAGACGGACGGGATCGCTTTTTTGAGGCCGAAAAAACCGCGCTTGGCGTGCGGCCAAAACAAGCGATCCCAGTCCCGCTGCAGGTAAAGCAGAGAGACGCCGTCTTCGGCCAACGCCGCGCGCAATCGGTCTACATGCGGTTTCACCCAGCCGGTCATCGGCTGCCCCGTGATGACTGTTTTGCAGTCAGCGCGCCGCGCCCAATCGCGCGCCTGCGCCGCGAGTGGTCGATCAGCTGCAAACTGGATAGCATCCACGCCATAAAGCCCTTCGCCCTCGCGCAAAGCGTCGGCGAGCGCGCCGCGGGTAAAGCGCCCCGCTACTGCGCCGGCCCCTGCAGGACTGCGGTGGTCGGAGAGGTCCACGCCGGCGAGAGCGGTGATGGCGCCCCCTGGCGGACGCAAGCTCGCCACATGAAGATCATCCTCATGCAGCAACAGGGCCATATTTCCGTCTGGCCATGGATCTCCAGCTGGTAGCGCGCCCGGCTGGGGATTCTCCCCCTCCAAAGGCGGCGCGGAACCCGCCAGCGTGTGCGGCGAAAATCGCCCATCGGCGTATTTCTCAATATTCGCGCGGCGGGCGAGATAGGTTTTCCCAGGTGTGTGCAATCCGCCCACCCAGCGCCAAGAACAGGTGTTGGAGGCCGCATCTGCATCCATTAAGTGTCGCAGGAAGAAATCCGCGCCTAGCTCCCAAGGGAGCTTCAGCGTGAAAATCCAAATTGAGGCAAACCACATGCGAGCGTGGTTGTGGAGATATCCCGTCTCCACCAACTCTTGCGCCCAGGCGTCAAAGCAATCAATCCCGGTTTTTCCCGCGATCGCGGTTTCGTATTCGGTGCGCAGCTTGGCTCTCGATCCAAGTTTTTGGTAAAGTGACGCGACCGCGACGGTATAGTGATCCCAGACGCTGGGTCGATGCTCAAGCCACCCTTTGAAGTATGTGCGCCAGCACACCTCCTGGATAAACTTTTCCGCCGTGGATAGGGCAAAGCGCCCCAGCACCGCCTCAGCCAATTCGGCTTCAAGCACGCGCCGACAGCTCACCCAAGGCGAAAGCGTTGACACATTGGTCCGCCGAGCAGGGCCGAAATCATAATTGCGTTCCGTGGCGTAGCGCCGGCCCATGGACGGTGTGAAGGCGCGCAGACGTGCGAGCCCCGCCTCTCGCGTCGGGGTAAAATCCGGGTTGTTAGGGAATAGCGTGGGGTCCATGGCGCGAGATTTAGTCTCCCCCGACCTTTAGACCAGCACCCGCACGCCTTGCTTTGAACCCGGCGTGGTTACGTCGCCGACGACAACCGATCCCACGGTCCTGTGATGGCGAAGGACACACCCGGGTTTTGCATATTCACAAACAAGGTTGTTCCGTCGGGAGAAAAGCATGCGCCCGCGAACTCGGAGTCATTGTGGGCGTTGCGGGCGATGTCATAGACACGCCCGTCTGGCGTTAATCCGCGCACGAATTGCTCAGCCTCGCCGTCCTCGCAGATAATCAGATGTCCCCACGGCGCAGCCACAATATTGTCGCACATGTCCATGGCGTTGCGTGACGGGCTTTCATAGTGGAGCGTCAACTGGCCCGAAACGTCCGCGCCGCTCCCGCCATTCTCCGCACGGCTTGGCGCGTACCGCCAAATTTGACCCGCGCGCGCCGGTCCGCCATTCGTACACGCGAAATAGACCGCTTCCTCGTTCGCCGAGGACGCCCAGGCCATGCCCTCTCCGCGGGCGAAGATCGCCGCGCCCTTAGCCCGGGCGCGACACCGCAAATCTCCATCGGGCGACTCCACCTGATCAAGGTCCACCCAATGGGCGCTCAGCCCTTGCCCGGCGGCGATGGTAGGCTCATCCCAATTGCGCGTGTCCGCGCCGGGCGTATCGAGGATCACCAGAGCTTGCAGACGTCCGCCTCGGTTGAGTTGGCGTCGAGAGTTCGGCAAGAACCGATAGAGCAATCCGTCGCCTTCATCCTCGGTCATGTAAACCGCACCAGTATGCGGATCGACCGCCGCCGCCTCATGGTTGAACCGCCCCATGGCCTTGAGCGGGATGGGCTCAGCAAGGCCTTCATTGTCGACGGGCGCCTCGAACACATAGCCATGATCCTTGCCAATGCCTGGACCGGCGGTCACTTCGGTTTCTTCGCAGGTCAGCCAGCTGCCCCAAGGGGTCGCCCCGCCTGAACAATTTCGTATCGTGCCCGCCAGCGACAGCCATGAACGCTCAAGCGTTCTGGTCCTGACATTGTAGATCATTGTAGTGGTCCCGCCGCCAAAGGCGCGCCCCTGATGGTCATAATCATACGCCAACATGCGTTGGGCGCGATCTGGATCATCGGCGAACGGACCATTTTCTGGAATGGTGTCGCCCACCTCATGGTTACGGATCAGGACGCAATGATCGGGACTGTTGACCGCAAACGCCGCCATGCCGTCATGATCAGCCGGCACGCGCAGCCCGTCGCTCATCATTTCGCCCCAACGAGAAAACGCGTGGTAGGAAAATCCTTCCGGTAAATCGAGCCATCCATCCGGATCAGAGATAAGCCCGGCCTGGCCAATGTCGGCGCTTAATCCGCAGGAGGCCAGGGTGAGATACCCCGGCGCAGCGAGCGATATCGCAGTGGCTGACTGGAGGAAATGGCGACGCGTGGCGAGCAATGTTCAAACCTTGGCTGCGAAGTTGGGAGTTTTTCAGAGCCAAGTCTTAGGCGTATACTTAACCGAAACATAGAGAAAATATTGAGATCACGATCATCGGCGGCATATATTTTTGATATTTGCACAGTTAGCGGCATTATATTCCTCATTCCTCGATATGCGCGGCGCCCCGACCCAATCATTGGCGAACTCGCGGACGAATGATGCTTTTTAGCAACACTTTTATGCCGCTCTGCGCCAATTAATAAAACTGTCACAAATCGTGTACGAAACTGACACACTACTGTGGCATCGCGGTTCCAGGTTAAAGAAACAGGGGATCGATATGCACACGAAATTTGCTTTGCTTGCAGGTGCGGCCGTGGCGGCAGTCTGTTCGGCGAGCGTTGCGCTTGCCGACGAAATCACCGGTGTGGTGACGAACGCTGCTGGCGACTTCCGCATTGAGGGTGTCCGGATCACCATCGAAGAATTGGGGCGCACGACTGTAAGCGGGCGCGATGGCCGGTATCGTTTTGTTGATATCCCCGCTGGCGAGTACACACTGACCACGCGCGCCATTGGTCGTGCTGACCAGTCTTTGACGATCTCTGTCACTGGTGAAGCTGTTGCTAACATCACGCTGACTGATGAGGGCTTTACCGCTGATACCATTCGCGTTGTTGGTCAACGCGCGAACCTCTTCAATGCGCTTAATCAAAAGCGCAACGCAGAATCCATTCAAGATGTGCTCGCCGCTGACGCGATCGGTAATTTTCCAGACGAAAACGTCTCAGAATCCGTGCGCCGCATTCCTGGCATTCTGGTTGAAAACGACCAAGGCGAAGGTCGTTTTGTCACCATTCGCGGTTTGAACCCTGAGCTCAACTCCACGAGCATAAACGGCGTGCGTATTCCTGCGCCAGAATCGGACATTCGCGGAGTGGCTTTGGATGTGATCGATTCCCAAACGCTAGAGGGCATCACCATCAACAAATCGTTGACGCCCGACATGGACGGCGACGCGATCGGCGGTTCTATCGACATTAAGACCGTCACAGCCTTCGACCGCGGCGAAGGCATGAACATCATCGGTGAGGTTGGCGGAACATATAACGAGCTCACAGAGGAATTTGGACCACGCATCGCCGGGACGTTCACAGACCAATACATGGACGGCAAACTGGGTTTAGCGCTGTCTGGATCATATCGTCGCCGGGAATTCGCCACGGAAAACCAAGAGGTCGACGGCGCTTGGAACGTCGAAGACGGTGTTTTCTGGAACGAAGAAATTGAGCTGCGCGATTACATTGTGGAACGTGAACGCATCAATTTTAGCGGCAGCTTGGACTTCCGTCCTAACGAAAACACAGACTTGTACCTCCGCGGCCTGTTTTCAGAATTCTCAGACGATGAGTTGCGCCGCCGCATTGAGATCAAGCTCGAGGACGCCAACATCGTCAGCGTCGACCCCAGCACGGACACCATCCTGTTCGGCGCTGGACCGAACGCAGATCCTGAGGAAGATCCGTTTGAGTTGGAAATCGATCGCGACAGCAAAGATCGCCTCGAAACCCAACGGATCTATTCCGTGCAAGCGGGTGGTGAAAGCCGGTTTGATCTGTGGACGTTGAATTATCAGGCGGCGTTCAGCCATGCTGAGGAAGAAGAGCCGTCACCGGGCAATCTCGATGTTGTAACATTCCGCTTCAATACAGACGCCGCAGAAGATGGCGCGCTTGGCATCAACACGTCAGACCTCATCAATCCGCAAATTGTTCCTCAAGCTGGCGGCATCCCCTACGCCGACGCCAGTGCGTTTGAAATCGACGAATGGGAGTTGATTCAGGGCCTTGCCGAGGACGATGAATACTCGTTGCAATTTGACGCGCGCCGCGATTTCACCATTGGTCAGGCTGAGGCTTACCTGAAAGCCGGCGTTAAGGGCCGCTTCCGCGAAAAGCAGTACGACGCCACCATTGAGATCTATGAAGAAGGCGACGTCACCCTTGCTGATTTTGAAGGCGCTCCGGCGGATTTTCCATTGGCGTTGTTCGGGCCCACACCTGATGCAGGCGCAATCGAGAGCTTCTTTGCCGATAATCGCAATGGCGCAATCGAAATTGCCGAAGGCGACACCCTGCTTGCCTCGACCGTGGAAGATTATACCGCTGAGGAAGACATTCTCGCTGGTTATGTCATGGGCAGCTACACACGCGGGCCATTGACACTGATTGGCGGTGTGCGTGTTGAGAACACTGATTTCTCGGCCAATGCACTCCAAGCTTTCGACGAAGAGGTGTTTGTTCCAGCCACCGTGGAAGACGACTATACTGATGTGCTCCCAAGCGTGACGGTGCGCTATGAACTGGGTGATGACATCATCTTGCGGGCCGCAGCTTACCGCGCTCTGGCTCGGCCGGTTTTCGAAGGCTTCGCGCCGCGCGGCGAGTTTGAAGGCATTGATGGCGCCACGGCTGAGGAAGGTGCTGGCGGCAATCCGAACCTCGAACGTCAAATTGCCGATAACTTTGATGTCGGCGTGGAGTGGTATTTAGGCAATAATGGTCTGTTGTCAGCAGCTGTGTTCCACAAAGAGATCGACGACTACATTGCTGAAATTGTGCTCACCGACGCGCAAGCCTTCGGCTTGACGATCGAAGAATTCGAAACCTTTACCAATCTGGATGACGCCAACGTCACTGGCATTGAGTTGGGCTATCAACAGGCGCTTACCATGTTGCCTGGCCCATTTGACGGCTTGATCGTCGGCGCGAACGCGACCTTCTTGGACGGAGATGCTCAGTTCGGCGGGGACGGCACCGATGCGAGTGCACGCACGATCGACTTGCCTAAGCTTTCCGACACTCTTGCCAACTTTGTTCTTGGCTATGAAAAAGGTCGGGTTGACGTTCGTCTGTCTTACGCCTACCGCTCAGAGTACCTGGACGAGATCAATGGCGGCTTTGACGATGGCCTGGATCGCATTGTCGACGAGCACGGCCAGTGGGATTTGACCGGTCGCTTCCGCGTTACCGATAATCTCCAGCTCTACGGCGAGTTGAAAAACCTCAATGACGAACCGTTTCTTGCGTTCACCACGGTGGAAGGACGCAAAGCGCTCCTTCAATACGAAGAGTATGGCTTTACGGCGAACTTCGGACTGAAATTCACCTACTAGCTATGGTTAATGGCCTCCAACCAATGCATGCATTGGTTGGAGGCCCGTTTCCGCTTTCAACTTCTGTTGTCCGATCGTGCTGTCCGAACTGGTAACACCCGCCCCTTAACCACGGCGTCAGAGCCGAACTTTGCTCGAGCGGCGTCACTTGCCCGCTCCGCCGCCGCACGTTTGATCGCTCCCGTATCGAAAATTTGAGCGGCGTCACCGCCCGCAGCCTCAAGATCGGCGAGCCCAACACCAATCAAACGATAGCGCTGACCACTCACCTCGGGAACCAGCAAGTCCCGCCCTGCACGAAACAAAGTGTCCGCCAATTGTGTGGGCTGTGACAGCGTCACCCGGCGGGTGCGGATTGAATGATCGGCCGCCTTCAGTTTCAAAGCGACGACCCGGCCCGCCAGTCCGCTCGCCTTAGCTCTGTCGGAAACCCGCACGCATTGCCCCCAAAGTCGTGTTTCCAGTTCTGAAAGGTCGGAGACGTCCTCGTTAAACGTGGTTTCCGACGAGATGCTTTTGCGTGCGCGCGTAGGATCGACGCGTCGCGGATCCTGCGCCCTGGAAATCCGCGCCAGACGCACGCCCTCCTCGCCATAGGCGCGGGCCATTTCCGTTTCGCTCCGCCTTTGTATGTCGGCGATCGTCGATATGCCGTCTCTATGCAACTTGCGCGCAAAAGCCTTGCCGACGCCAAAGATTGTCTCCACCGGCCGAGCGGCCAGAAAGGATAACGCCTCGTCTCGGCCAATGACGGCGAATCCGCGCGGCTTATCCAGCTCAGAGGCGCTTTTGGCGAGAAATTTGTTGAACGACAAACCCACAGACACAGTCACACCGATCTCCCGCTCGATGGCGTTCTGAAGTTGGATCAAAACCGCTGAGGGCGGCGCGCCATGAACGCGCTCGGTGCCCGATAAATCCAGAAACGCTTCATCAATCGACAAGGGCTCCACCAATGGGGTGACGGCATCGAACATCTCGCGGATCCGTCGCGACTCCGCCACATAAACATCCATGCGCGGCTTAACGATTACGGCGTGGGGACACGCGGCCTTCGCCTTAAACATGGGCATCGCCGACCGCACGCCGTACGCCCGCGCGAGATAACACGCCGTGGCCACGACACCGCGCTGGCCGCCCCCCACAATGACCGGTTGGTTGGCGAGTTCCGGTGCGTCCCGTTTTTCAATCGAGGCATAGAAGGCGTCACAATCCACATGGGCGATGGCGAGTGTGTCGAGCTCGCTGTGAGCCACAATCCGACGCCCGCCGCACTGGGGGCAAGGCGTAAGGTCCTCCGCAGTGATCTGGCCGCACTCGCGACACCTGGCGGTGCTCATCATACGTCCATGTGACTTGCCAAGCCCCCACATTATTCGATGTTATGGATAGAGAGAAATCTTCTTTGTGGACGCGGGTCGTATGCCCGACTTCCAAGCCGCTCACCACCTTGACCGATCAGTCGTCCAACACTCGCCGAACGGGGGAAAATGAAATGACAAAGCTGCATCACGCCGTGGCCGGATTAGGCCTGGCCGTTAGTGTGCTGACTGGCTCAGCCACTTGGGCCGAACCCATTGACTATTTCCAAGTTGATGGCGTGCGCTACGACAACGACATTCCCATCCCCGAGGACGTGCTCGGCTTTGGCCTTGGCGAACGGCCGGTCCGGCACGACAAAATGGTGGAATACCTGACGGCCGTGGCTGAAGCCTCCGACCGAATTAGCGTTGAGACCATTGGCTATTCGCATGAGGGCCGTCCGATTTTATTTTTTGTGGTCACCTCCCCTAATAATCATGACCGCTTGGACGAAATCCGCGAGGCGCATTTGGAGCGGCTTGAGGGTGACTTCTCCCCACCCGAGGACGCTGATCAACCCGCAGTGATTTGGATCAATTACGGCGTACACGGGGCCGAGTCGTCCGGGATGGATGCGGCAATGCCCGCGCTGTATCATTTCGCCGCCGCTCAGGGCAGCGAGATCGACCGCACCCTTGACGAAAGCGTCATTCTGATTACGGCGATTTTCAATCCTGACGGACATGCCCGGCGGATTGACCATGTGGAGACCTTTGGCGGTGCGGTTGACGTCACTGATCCGGCTCACCAGCAGCACCAATTGTGGGTCGAGGCGCGCACCAACCATTATTGGTTTGATCTCAATCGCCAATGGCTATTGCTCACCCAACCTGAACCAAAGGCCTGGATTGAAAAATGGCGACAGTGGAAACCGCAAGTCACCGCCGACTACCATGAGATGGGATCAAACGCCTCTTACTACTTTCACCCGGGCGAGCCGAAGCGTCGCAATCCGCTGATCCCCGAGCTGGCGCGTGAGCTCACATTGTCCATCGCAGAACAGCATGCCGAGTGGTTGGACTCAGAAGCTCAGCTTTATTACTCCGAGCAAGGCTTTGACAATTTCTACGTGGGCAAGGGCTCAACGTATCCTCAGGTGAACGGATCACTTGGAATCCTGTTCGAAGCGGGCGCTGCGCGCGGCGGACGGATCGAGACGCCCAGTGGGGAAAGAACCTACGCAGATAATATCCGCACCCATTTTGGCACCACACTGACCACCGTTGCCGGCGCTCTCGCGATCAAGGATGATTTGGAGGATTACCAGCGCGAGTTTTTCCGGTCCGCGCTTGACGAAGCCGCCGCCGATGAGCGCCGCGCATTTGTCTTTACCACGTCGGGGGACGCAGAGCGTCGCCGCCGGTTCGTTGAGTTACTGTTGAGCCATGATGTGGAGGTGCATGAACTGGCGCAGCCGCTCACCGTGGACGAACTCACCTTCGAGCCGGACACGTCCTATATCGTACCCGCGGAGCAGCGCCAATATCGAATGGTGCGGGCCATTTTCGACCGCGTTACAGAGTTTGAGGAAGACATTTTTTATGATGTTTCCGGCTGGACGATCCCATTAGCGTACGATTTGGATTACGTCGCGCTGGGCGACCGAAGCTTCATGCGCGATCAGTACAACTCTGATGCTGATGTCTATGCTGTTGACCTTCTGGGCGCCCGCGTGGAGTCACCGCCTGCAGCAAGTCAACCCGAGCCCCCGCAAGCAGATTATGGGTATATCTTTGAATGGTCTGAGTATTACGCCCCGCGCGCCCTTCACAGGCTGCTCGACCATGATGTTCTGGTGCGCATCGCAACCAGCCCAGCCACAATTGTCACCAGTGAAGGAGAGTTGGAGTTCAATCGCGGAGCCGTGTTCGTGCCATTGGCCCGCCAAACGGTCGACCGTGAACAGATTGACGACCTGATCAGTCAAATTGCACAGGACGATGGTATCGCCGTTCACGCCGTGGAATCTGGCCTATCGGTCGATCCAGGCGTTGAACTTGGTGGGCCCAGCTTTGAGCCGGTGCAACAGCCTCGCGTGCTTCTCGTGTTCGACGATGGCTTGGCGCGTTACGATTCGGGCGAGATTTGGCACTTGCTCGACCATGAAATGCACATGCCGGTGACCCTGCGCCGCAAAGACGATCTGCAAGGGCTGGATTGGTCGCGCTACACACATTTGGTGATGGTTGGCGGCAATAACGTTGCCTTGGCCGAGCCGATTACTGACCGCGTGCGCCAATGGGTTGCAGAGCAAGGCGGGACCGTGGTGGCGATGCGCCAATCGGCTCAGTGGGCGCAGGACATATTAATGGCCGATCCTGCGCAGGCGAACGGAGATGAGGATACATCCGCCAACGGTTCTGAAGACGAAGCCGACTCCGAGACTGAGGCCGAGGAACCTCTACGCCTGGCTTACGATCAGATGGGAGTGCGCGATGCTGAACACATTATTGGCGGCGCCATATTCGCCAGCGATCTCGACATCACCCACCCGCTTGGCTTTGGCTACAGTGATGCGTTTTTGCCCACTCACCGCAACACGACGCTGACCCTGGAGTGGCCAGAAGACAACCCGTTTGGCGCGCCCGCCGTCTATGTGGAAGACGATGTTCTCCTCAGTGGCTATGCGTCGGACAAACGCCTGGACGAAATCGCCGGTACACCCATGGCCGTTACACATCGAATGGGGCAAGGATCGGTGATTTTGCTGGCGGATAATCCTGTGTTCCGAGCCACATTTTTGGGAACGAGCAAACTGTTCCTGAACGCGATTTTCTTTGACGACCTGATCGACAGTCCGTTTGGAGACTATGCTCACGGCGATTGAGCATCGTTAAACCGGACAAAAATAGCGGCCCGCCATCGCGATTGGCGGGCCGTGACTGTGTCTAGCCGTCAATGGTCTCCAGGAGGCGGTCCACGGCGGCTTGCAGCTGGGTGTCGACGCCTGCCGCCGCGGATTCTGGATCCAAGTTCACTTCAATGTCGGGCTCTAGCTGATTGTTTTCGAGAAATTCGCCATCCAAGCCGCGCATGCCGACCTGGGGAATGCCAAAAACAATATCTCCAGTGTGCAGCTGCTCCCACCAGACGGCCGTTCCTGTGCCAGGAACCGGCATGCCCACAATTTCGCCAAGACCTAAAACACGATAGGCGTATGGGAACATATGCGCATCGGAATAGTTGCTTTCACTCACCACCAGAATACTGGGCTTTTGCCAACGCTCTTCAGGTTCGCCGCGCAATTCCTGGCCACGCGGTACAAAGTCCATGTAGCGCTCACCGGACAGCAATACGGCGAGGTCATCATGCAACCAGCCCCCGCCGTTAAAGCGGGTGTCGACGACCAAGCCCTCTTTGCCGATATTTCGTCCGAAGATGTCGTGAAACGCTTGGCGAAAACTGGAGTCATTCATGCCACGGATATGGGTGTAGCCCAGCCGTCCGCCGGAGGCTTCCTCCACGATCGCGCGCCGCTCATCGACCCAGCGCTCATAGCGCAGCTGCGACTCTTCACGAAGACTCACCGGCCGCAAGGTCACATCACGTGATTCAGCCCGGCGACCCGGTCCCCTGAGCGTCAACCGGGTCAGTTCACCCGCGCGATGGTTGAGCAATGCATAGAAGTTTGCATTATCGCCAATGGCCACGCCATCAATCGCCTCGATCACCGTTCCCGGCTCGGCATTGACGTCGGCGCGCGCCAGCGGACCACCTGGAATGACATCCAGAATCCGCACCCCAGCGCCGTCAAAATTGTTATCGTAAAAGGCTGCGAGCGAGGCCGTTTCGTCGGCTCCTTCACGACTGGGGCGATAGAAAGCGCCAGTGTGCGAAGCGTTAAGCTCGCCCAGCATCTCGCTCATCGCAATGGCGAAGTCGTGATTGTTACCAATGCCCGGGAGCACTGCCGCGTATTCCCGTTTCAGCCCATCCCAATCCACGCCATGGAGGTCGTCGACATAAAACTTCTCGCGAACCTGGCGCCAGATATGCTCGAACATGTATTCACGTTCCTGGGCCGCTCGAACCATCATCATGCCAGAAATGGCAATCGGCGAGGCGTCACCGCCATCAAGGCCAATCTTGCGAATACCGCCATTGGCCAAAACAAACGCTGTGTCGCCGTCCTTGTTGAGGGTGATGGCGAGCGGCATGCCTGAGCTGGCGCCAAGTTTGGACAACAACTTGGTTTCCCGTTCGCGGAAATCATGGACCCAAAGATCGTAGCCCTCTTCGAACTCGGCCAGATAATAGAGTTTGTCACCTTTGGGAGAGAGGGCTGCTCCAGCGAGACTGGAGGAATGTATGGTCAACCGTTCAGTGCGATCGTGGACACGGTTCCATTCGATCTCGATCGGCTCAACAGCCTCTTCCTCCTCAGAGCCGTCACCATTGTCTGCATCTTCAGACTCCTCGGCCTCTTCTTCAGCGGCTTTAAGCGCTTCATAGTCCTCCTTGGACAGATTAAAGCGGTCATACGCGTCTTGTGTGAGGAAGGCCGCCATCACATCAACTTCGCTGCCCCACGAACCGTGCGAGCGCTCTCCATAGCGATTGGACACCCACATCACTGCTGAACCGTCAATCACCCATTGCGGCGCGAACTCGGAATAGCCGGACAAAGAAATATCCACTGGCTCAGCCGAACCATCAGCGGGAAATACGCCAATATTGGTGCGCCAACGACGGCGCGCGGCGTAGTCGGAGGAAATCCATTGACTGTCCGGCGACCAGGCAAATCTGATGTCGCCGTCAGAATAAGACGCGTTGTAAGAAGCCGCGAGCGCGGTGCGCGATTCACCAGACTCCCGGTCTAGCACCCGGATTTCATTGCGATCGTGTAGATAGGCGATTTTCTCTCCATCCGGCGAATAGGCGGGCTGGAATTCTTCGGCGTCTGTGGCGATCACTTCGCGTTCGGAAATCTTGGTGGCGCGAAAAAAATGATTTTCATCTTCATCATCAAGGCTGGTTTCATAGAGATTCCAGCTATCGCCACGCTCCCCTGCGTAAACCAGCGCACGCCCGTCAGGCGAAAAACTGACCGAGCGTTCCTGCTCAGGCGTATCGGTGATCCGCTTGGTGGATGAATAGTCCACCGATGTGACAAAGACTTCGCCGCGGTGAACGAAGGCAATCTCCTGACCATCCGGGCTAAGCGCCATTTCGGTCACGCCGCCGGAGACTGGCGTGGGCACGGCCGCGGTTTCATCCCCGTCCACCGCAGCGTTAATCTCGACGGCAACAGGGTCGTCGCCCTGAACTTTTCGATGGATCACGCCGTGATGGGTGAACACCAGGGCGCCATTGGCGTCCACGCTCAAGTCGCGCACGGGATGCATGTCAAAGAACGTGATCTGTTCAGCGCCTTCAGGATCATCAAAGCTGGCGCGAAACACGTTTGAACTGCCCGCCCGTTCTGAGAGGAAGTAAAAGCCCCCGCCCTCCGGATCAAACACCGGTTCGCGATCCTCGCCCTCGAACGTGGTCAGCTGGCGGTGACTATTGGCCTCCACGTCGTACAGCCACACATCTCGCGCAATCGCTGAGCGATGGTGTTTGCGCAGGTCATCTTCATAGCCCTTTTGGTCGTGGTAAAGAATCCGTGTGCCGTTATCGTCAGCGACGGCGTCAATAGCCGGTGTCGTCAATAGACGCGTGGGCATGCCGCCTTCGGGATGGGCTGCATAAAGCTCTGGCAGCACGCCGGATGGAAATTGTGCATTGGACGGATCATCCACCCGCGATGATGAAAACAGGACGCGTCCATCACCGAGGATATCGCTCGGTTGGTCGCTGCTCGAATAGTGCGTAATCCGCTCTGCTGGTCCACCGGCGGCCGGGGCGATAAACACGTCATAATTGCCATGACGGTCGGATGCGAATGCGATCTGAGAGCCATCCCGGCTCCAAACCGGCATGGTGTCGTAGGCGCCATGGGTGGTGAGCGGACGGGCTTGCCCGCCTTCAGACGCCACGATCCAAATGTCTCCGTCTTGCGCGAACGCAATCAGTGACCCGTCCGGCGAGACCTCCGCCTGGCGCCGCCAAGTTTGTGCGCCCGCCGCCGTCGACGTCACGACTGTCGCAGCCATGGCCAATGTGAGATATCGCATGCCCACCCTCCCTCAGTGTTTGAGCTTGAAGGTGATCATGCCACGGGATGTCGAAGTTTCGAAACCCAATGGAAGATTACAATTGAAATAGGAAGCGCCCGAGCATTGTGCGCAATTGAACAACGCCCGAGCGCTTCCCATCAAGCATAACTGAAGCGACTAGTTTTCGTCTTCGTCGTCTTCGTCAGACTCTTCATCGTCGCCATTGACAGCGTCGGCAACATCCTCGGCCGCGTCTTCGGCTGCATCGGCAACGTCTTCAGCCACATCCCCAGCCGCTTCAGCAACGTTTGAGGCAGCCTCTTCGGCAGCGTCCATAGCGTCGCCCGCCATGTCAGACGCGTCCTCGCCCGCTTCAGCCGCAGCCGCGCCCAGCTCGTTCATACGATCGCCTGCCTCGTCCAACACGTCTTCAGCGGCATCAGACGCTTCATCGGCCGCGTCTTCGACGGCGTCTTCAACATCGTCAGCCATTTCCTCGGCAGCGTCGCCAGCCTCATTGACCGCATCTTGTGCTTGCTCTGCAGCGTTATCAAGGGCGTCTTCCGCTTCGTCACTTTCGCCGCCACATGCGGTCAAAAATACGGCGGCGCTCGCCATCAATACTGTCTTCCAATTCGCCATGCTTACCCTCCATTACAAAATCGCAATTTGCCGTCCATTGATGGCGGCATTGCGACGGTTTACTGCAAAAGTCGCAGTCATTGATAGGTTCAATATGAAACACGGTCCACTTTTGTGACAAATAGCCCGCCAATTGGCTCAAGAGATAGCTATACAGATCAGGCGGCCTCACTGCGCATAGACTTTGGCGATTGGCCAAACCAACGCACGCAAGCACGTGTGAACGTCGACTGATCTGAAAACCCCAGAATGTGGGCCACATGACTCAGGGGTATAATGCTCTGTGAAATGTACGCTTTGGCTGCATTCTTGCGCACATCTGTGTAGAGATCGAAAAATTTTGCGTCATCCGCCCTGAGTTTTCGCTGCAAAGTGCGCGGGTGCATGCGTAGAGCTTCAGCAACATCCTCAAGCGTGACTGGACCAATTCTCATTAATGTGGAGATCGCCTGTTTGACTTGATCGGATATTCGAAACTGAGTGCTTTTGAGTTGAAAATCGAGAAACTGTTCGACTAACATTTGCAAATGAGGATCGGACCGCCCCACGGGAATTTTGAGTTGTTCTTTTGGAATCGTGATCCCATCAACCTCAAGATCAAAAATTGGTTTGGCTTCAAAATGTTGTTCGTATACTTCCATGTTCGAAATTTGTGAATGTGAAAAACCAACACGCCTAATCTCTGCTTCATCTTGCGTTACGAGCTTTATTATTTTTGCCAATAGACGAATTGTGTGTTCGTAAGCTTGCGCAGACGCCCCCAGATCGTGAGCACCAAAGTCAACGATAACGCCGATTTCACCCTCATCGCTGAATTCTCGAAAGTCGATGGTTGTACTGGGCGCGTGGTAGTACATGTACCGTGCTCCGATCTTCAGCGCCTCCTCCAAATCGCTCGCATTGCGAATGGCGAAGGCCAGAACGCCCAACACGTACAAATCCTGCATCGCCGCCAGCTGAAGTCCGAAATCCGGTGTTTCCAGTCGGGTGGCGCTCTGATCGAGAACATCAATCACATGCGCGCGCGAGATATACCGATCTGGATCGAGGAGCAGCGAGGACGACAAGCCCGCCCCCTCCAACAAGTCTTCAGGCTGCCCTCCCTTGGCCTCCACAAGTTGCTGAAATCCCCACAACGCACCTGCCCGTACAATGTTCGCCATCTGACCTCTCCTCGCATTCACCCACATTTGTCGCCCAATGCAAAAAATATGTCGAGATGCGCAAAGACCTACCGTATCGCCGCGACTATTAATGATCGTGCTGCGGTTGTGGGTGTATCGCCCCACCTATCCCACACTGCGGCGAATAGGGCGGTCGTGATGGTTGGCGTATTTCAGTCACGATCGCCCGCGGCGCCTCGCCAGTCTTCCCAAATTGAACGCAGCTGATCGCATCGCGAAGCCGCGGCGCTTGTGCTAGCTTGGCTAGATTAAGCGCTAATGTCGGGCTATGACGCGGCTGCAAACCGACTGGATGATTTAAGCCTTTGATTGGGGAATTGGGGTATGCCTTTTAAGAAGATTCTGGCGCTCGCCGTAACCGGCGCCGGATTGATGGGATGCGAGACGAGCAATCTGACTAGCCCATATGCGTTTCCGTCGCCGGGCGTTGTCTATAAGTACGGCAATTTTTGTGGCCCAGGCGTGCCCACCCGCGCCAGCGAAGATCCCCTGGTCCAACTGAGCATTCTCGATAGCCTGGTCCCTGCCGACCATATCGACGCCATCTGTCGCGAGCATGATCGCTGCTATGAGGTTAACGGCCGTGACAATCCAGGGTGTGACTATGCCGTCATTGGGGCGCTGCGCTATTACGCAGACCGGACAGTGAACGATGCACCCACCGGGGCGCCATTGCAGCAAGATTTAGCGTGTCTCAATTTGGCCGGGGAAATCCTCAGCCCATTCAGTACAAAGTACGTCAGCGGCGGCAGCCTGCAATCGACAACGTCCGAGTCGGCGGTCCAATCAGGCAATGGGGAAACCGGCATCGGCACATCATTGCTCACAGCCGGTTTGTCTGGTCTTGGAGCGCAATTAAGTGGTTATCCTAGCGCACCAGGGACTTGCCTTGCCTCATCGGTCGAGGCTCTGCAGAGCAATTTCTTCTGCCATTATGAGTATTATGACCAAAAGACCACATTAGAGGGTGAAGCGGGCGCATTGGCTCTGTCCACCTTGCCGGAAAATGGCTGTGCAGACGCCACTAAGGCGATGTTTGACGGCGCGAGTTAGACGACAACGCCCCTTATTCATCGCCTTTCTTGGGTAAGTGTTTCATGAGTTCGATCGGGATCGGCAACACGATCGTCGATGAGCGTTCGCCAGCTACGTCTGTGAGCGCAGCGAAATAGCGCAGCTGCATAGCGTTTGGATGGCTGCCCAAGATTTCCCCGGCTTCAACTAGCTTCTGCGCCGCTTGCTGTTCGCCTTCAGCGCTGATGATTTTGGCGCGCCGATAGCGCTCCGCTTCAGCTTGGCGGGCGATGGCGCGCACCATGCTCTCGTCGATATCAACGTGTTTGATCTCCACATTCGCGACCTTGATGCCCCACGCATCAGTTTGAGCATCCAGGATCTCTTGAATGTCGTGGTTCAGCTTGTCGCGCTCGGACAACATCTCATCCAGCTCGTGCTTGCCCAGCACCGACCGCAATGTGGTTTGCGCCAATTGGCTGGTCGCTGCACGGAAGTCTTCCACGTTCAATACGGACTTATCCGGTTCAACCACGCGATAATAAATCACGGCATTGACTTTGACGGAGACATTGTCCTTTGAAATCACGTCTTGAGTTGGCACATCCTCGACCAACACCCGCAAATCCGCCTTGATCGCCTGTTGGATGACCGGGATCACAATCACAAGACCCGGCCCGATCGTCTTTGTATACCGGCCAAGGGTGAACAGGATCCCTCGCTCATATTCGCGGTAAATTCGAATGGCTTGGCCGAAAAAGGCGATCAGGGCCACCGCCACAATGAGGTAAACAGACAAATTAGCGATCATGACGCATCTCCTCGATCTGACCGTTTGGCCTTGAATTCAGCGACGGCGAATTCGCTTGGGCGGTACTGAGCTTACATGCACGGTCAGTCCGTCCACCTCAGTGACGTAGGCCTCGTCGCCAACCGACAGGGACTCAGCGCTCACCGCCGCCCAGCGCTCACCCTCCACCATCACATGTCCAGAGCTTCCGGCCCAATCCAAAACCGTTGTTGGTTCGCCCAACATCCTTTGCAAGCCTGTTGCCACTGGAGCTCGGAAAGATCGCCACACATACCCCAGTACGAGAATGAGCAAGCCCCCAGACGCCGCGGCAGTGGCGGCAATCACGGCCGGTGACAAGCGAAATTCAGGGATATCGGTGTCAAACAACATCGCCCCGCCGATCACAAAAGCAATCAGTCCGCCAATGCCGAACACCCCAAAGGTGGGGGTAACCGCCTCCACCGCCATGAAAATTAGTCCAATGGTCACGAGCGCCGCCCCAGCATAGTTGAGTGGCAATTGGTTGAGCGCATAAAGGCCTATCACCAAACAGATCAGACCGATCACCCCCGGTCCGATTGATCCTGGCTGGGCCAACTCGAAGATGAGACCATACACGCCCACCAGCATGAAGATAAACGCGACGTTGGGATTGGCGATTGCGCCGAGAATCTGGGTGATCAGGCTTGGCTCGATCTCCTGCACGCTAAGGCCTGCGGTCGCAAGCTCAAATTCGTTCCCGCCAATGGTGACGGTTTGGCCATCGATTTGGTCCAACAGGTCCTCAATATCCTCAGCGACAAACTCGATGACATTCAGCTCAAGCGCCTCACGCGGCGTGATCGAACCGGCGCCGCGCACCGCGCACTCCGCCCATTCGGCGTTTCGCCCGCGCAACTCCGCCAGACTGCGGATGTAGGCCACCGCATCGTTGACCGCCTTAGCAGACAAGGCGTCCCCGGGAGGCGGCGGCGCCGGCTCCGCGCGTGGACATCCCTGTTGGCCGAGCCCTCGATTAAATCCGATGTCATCGCCGGCGGCATTGTCCAGTCCGCTTTCATTATCACCGGCCTCATTAGATGCGGGCTCTTCATCAGCCTCTCCGCCGGCGTCTTCACCAGCGTCTTCACCTTCATCCGAATCATTGTCAGGAAAATCGGGAAGGTCTGGCGCACCTCCGATTTGCACTGGAGTGGCCGCGCCAATATTGGTCCCTGGCGCCATGGCGGCGATGTGGGTGGCGTAGAGAATATAGGTGCCGGCGCTGGCCGCCCGCCCGCCTTGCGGCGCGACATATCCGATCACAGGGGTTTGAGACGCCAAAATCGATTCGATGATTTCGCGCATGCTTGTCGACAAACCGCCTGGCGTATCCATCTGCAGCACGAGCACATGCGCCCCGCGCGCATCGGCTTCCTGGACGGCCACATCAACAAAGCGGGCATTCGCCGGACCTATAACGCCTTCAACCTTGGCGAGCAGCGCCACCGCTTCGACTGATGGTTCTTCAGCCTGTTGGGCAAGACCAACTCCGCCCAGTAGGCAAATCACGCACGCCAGAACACTCAATGCCCGGAACCGGCTTTGGCGCATATTGCTCTCCTAAACGCTTCAACAACAATCGCGGAGACATCGGACGAATCGGCGTGACTCGCTAAGCAGTAACTTATGCCACATCTGCGCGTTCGCGTATCCCCGCTCTATCCAGTTCGCGATTCAGTTGACCAGACAGCCAAAGAAAGAACATGCGATAGTCACTGATCAATGACCACACCGGGTGGGTGAATGTGGCGGGCTTGTTACGCTCTACAAAGGCGTGAGCGGTCCAGGCAAAGCCGTAGCCAAGCACGGGAATCAACAAAAGCAACCAGAAGTTTCCCGTGACGAAAGCGGCGATCAGCGGAATAAATGTGAGCCCCGTGCCCACATAATGCAGGCGCCGCGTACCCGGTTTCGCGTGCTCACGCAGATAACGCGGCCAAAAATGGGAATAGTTTGGACTGCGAACCATACTGCCTTCCTTCCATGTACGATCTCGCGAAAGATTACGCGAAATCACATGGCGCGCCAAATGCGCGGACGGTTGTGCACGTCGTGGAATTGAACGCTTGCGGACGCCGCAGCACACAAAACCCGGTTATTTTTTACCGCCGTTAACGCCCGTTAACCTTCCTTTAAGACCTGTGTGCCATTTTGACATTGTCTTCTTTGAAGACACCCCACCATTCACCCATCGCCTTGGAGGGCCGGACACGGCCCTCCAATTTTTTTGCCCAACGCATTGCTGACCCGAATCTGGATGTTTACCTCTTCGCCCAGAAAGCGCACAATGCCGCGCTGCATTCTGATTCATTTCATACACCGGCAAGAGGCGATGATCATGCGCTCATTTTTTTCCGTGCTGACAGGACTTTTCGCTATGACCACATCGGCGTTCGCCCAAGATGCTCCCCTCATTCCGCGCGAGCACTTGTTCGGCAATCCCGAGCGCGCGGGCGGACAGCTCTCGCCTGACGGAGCGCGCATGGGGTTTATCGCCCCCGTAGATGGCGTCTTGAACGTCTGGGTGGGCCCCGCTGGTGATTTTGATTCGGCCACGCCGGTTACGCAAGATGAAGGCCGGGGCGTGCGCATTTATGACTTCACCGAGGACGGCGCCACATTGCTGTATCTGCAAGACCGCGGTGGGAACGAAAACTTCCATCCGTTTCTGGTCAATTTGGAGACGGGTGCGGAAACAAGCTTTGATCTCAGTCCCGATGTGCGTGCAGTGCCAATCGCCAGTTCCAAGCGCAAACCCGACGTCTATTTGATGGGGATCAATGATCGTGACGCCACGGCGTTTGATGTCTACGCCATCAATCTTGAGACGGGCGAGCGCACGCGGGTGCAAGAGAATCCCGGGTTCTCCGCTTGGCTAGTAGACCGCGATCTCAATGTCCGTTTCGGCGTGCAGCCAACGCCTGACGGCGGATCGGTCATCGTCAAACCAACCGATGAGGGCTGGGAGCCTTTTCTCACCATTAGTGGTGAAGACGCCATGTCCAGCCAACCCCTAAGCTTTAATGCCGCCGGCGACGGATTTTACATGCTCGACAGCCGCGGGCGGAATTTCGCGGCCTTGGTTGTGATCGACGCGCAAAGTGGTGAAGTCCGTGAGACTCTGGTTGAACCAGAAAGTGCCGATATCTCAGACGTCATTTTCGATCCCGAAACGTACGAACCCATCGCTTATCAGGTGGATCGCCTGCGCGGCCAATGGTCCGGGCTCAATGCGGAAGGGAGCGCCGCCATCGCCGGCTTGAATGAAGCGCTGACGGGCGATTGGACGGTGACCTCGCAAACACGGGATGACCGCAAATGGCTGGTCGCAGAAAACCGCCCCGATGCGCCAGGACGCACATGGCTTTTTGATCGCGATTCCGGTGACCTGACAGAGCTTTACACCACTCGCCCCAAACTGGCTGAGGCGCCCCTGCAAACCATGCACGCCGCCGAGGTTGAGGCCCGTGATGGCCTGATGCTGCCGGTCTATGTGACCCTGCCCCCTGGCAGCGACAGTGACGGCGATGGTGTGCCCGACGAGCCCCTCCCAATGGTGCTGAACGTCCATGGCGGTCCTTGGGCGCGCGACAGCTATGGCTACAATTCCGAACATCAGTGGCTGGCCAATCGCGGCTATGCAGTGATGAGCGTGAACTTTCGCGGCTCTACGGGGCTCGGCAAGGATTTCGTCAATGCCGGAAACCTTCAGTGGGGTCGGGCCATGCATGATGATTTGCTTGACGCCGTCGCCTGGGCCGAACAGCGCGGCGTCGCCGCACCGGGGCAAACCGCCATCTATGGCGGGAGCTATGGCGGTTACGCCACATTGGCGGGCCTGGCGTTCACGCCCGAGGAATTTGCTTGCGGCGTGGACATTGTGGGACCATCCAACCTTGAAACGCTGTTGGCCTCCATCCCGCCCTATTGGGAGCCATTAAAGCGCATGCTGGCCACGCGCGTTGGCGATCCGGACACCGAAGAGGGCGTCGCCTTGTTGCGCGAGCGCTCGCCGCTTTATGCAGCGGGCGACATCACCAAGCCGCTCCTGATCGCCCAGGGCGCGAATGATCCCCGCGTGAAACAAGCTGAATCCGAGCAAATCGTAGCGGCCATGCAAAGCAATAACCTGCCCGTCACCTATGTCGTGTTTCCCGACGAAGGCCATGGCTTTGCCCGCCCGCAAAACCGTCTGGCGTTTTATGCCGTCTCAGAGCAGTTTTTGGCCCAATGCCTGGGCGGGAGCGCCGAGCCGATTGGCGATGCCTTTGAGGGCTCAAGTCTGGTGATCGAAACCGGCGCGGATGCGGTGCCCGGCCTGGCCGACGCCCTGGAAGACCATGAACCGGTTACAGCAGGATAGGCCTGGTGAAGCGACAGCTGGAGCGAGGTCACCTTAGCCCTTGGCTTTGGGCTCCAGCTTCGCTATAGCCTGCCCTCTCGCATTGGTCCTCGGTAGCTCAGTTGGTAGAGCAAGCGGCTGTTAACCGCTGGGTCGCAGGTTCGAGTCCTGCCCGGGGAGCCAGACCTAAGTTTTACAGCGTCCGATAAGCTCCAAAACTACAATAAAATCAACGAAAAGCGCCAAGCCACCGTCCAGCGTGGTTCGATGTCGTGTGTTGGTATCCAATCGAAGTGTTGGTATTTTTGTTTGTATCGATCCGCGTTATGTTGGTTTTCCGAACTCGATACCAACAACCGCGC
>CAZWVH010000012.1:0-53851 GCA_964636945.1 uncultured Caulobacterales bacterium
GGAAGAAATGGTACCGCCTCCCCGGATCGAACGGGGGACCTCTAGATCCACAATCTAGCGCTCTAACCTACTGAGCTAAGGCGGCCCGGGCCCGCATCACGCCGCGTTTGGCCGAGGCATTGACATACGCTGCACACACCTGGCGTGCAAGGGGATATCCGTGTTGGCTCAACCTCCTCATCGTCGGTGATGACGCCAATCCCCAAGCGTGCGCCCACCCTCCACGGCCCTGAAAATCGTGTCATCGGCGCAGCACGCCATTTGCCTCGCGCCTCAAAAGACCCGCTCAGATCACCCGCACTGGCCAGAACCAACCCTCTGAATCACTTTATATTTTCGTCGCGCCTTGCTTTCCTCGGACCAGCAAGGCCGAGCCGTCACAGCTGTCAACGCCTTTACATGCAACATTAATGTTGCATAATGAGCCATGGGCGTTCCGTTTGATCCCAACCTTGCCAAATTGTTTCGCGCCCTGGGCGACGATACCCGGCTTTTAATTCTGGAGGCGCTCAGAAAGCGTAATGATCAAAGCCTTTTCGAGCTGTGCGCTCGCCTGATTGAGGATCATGACGTGACCCTAACCCGGCAAGCCATCACCCGTCATTTGAACACGCTCGAGCAGGCGGGATTGATCATCACTGCGTGGCGCGGGCGGACAAAGGTTCATTCCCTAACGGCCGGCTCGTTCAAAGAAACCATCACCCCCTGGCTGGAACCCTTTTATGAAGGAGATGCGAAATGAGAATGTACGCCAAAGGCATTTCTGTTGACGATCAGCAAAAAGCCCTCGATTTCTACACGAAAACATTGGGGTTTGTGGTTAAGCACGACATTCCGATCGGGGAACACCGCTGGATCACTGTGGTGTCGCCGGAAGAACCCGATGGCGTCGAATTGTGTCTGGAGCCCAATTCGCACCCCGCCTCCCGCGCCTATCAGGAAGCGCTCATGGCCGATGGCATCCCGTTCACCGCGTTCAGCGTGGACGACATTGAGGCGGAGGTGAAGCGCCTGGAAAGTGCGGGCGTCGCCTTTACCCAGCCGCCCATGAAAGCCGGCGGCGCCACCATCGCCGTGTTCGACGACACCTGCGGCAATCTCATCCAGTTGATGGAACTGGACGCGTAAGCGTTTTCTCGCCCCCGTCGCCCTGGTTCTGTCCCTTGGTCCCATTACCCAGCCCCATCCCCGCGCTCCGCGTTCTGGGTGCGATCGGTCGTAGGGTGTTGGCCGCAGTAGGGCGTCCAACACCGAGCCGGTGGGCGGCGGGCGAGTGCGCCGACGCTGTAGCGCGCTCACAGGGACCGCTCAAGATTTTCGCCGACGCTACAGCACCTTGATATTTGGCGCTATTGACAATCACCGTTTACACACAAATTATGCCCACGCAGTTGCGTGGCGGGGGCAAGAGCATGCGAAGTCATACCACATGGCGCTTCACGACGATTGCTGTGACAATGCTTATAGCGGCATTGAGCGGATGCGTTCATCGCACGCCAGTTTTTCCCGCCTCTGCGGATGCCGAGTGTAAAACCATTCCCGCCCGGGATTATCGCGATCTGGTTCGCGATACGCTGCTTAAAAAGTACAACACGCCAGGTGAAATCCGGGACAATATCGCCATTCTGATCGACAACAATCCGTTTCGAGGTGGTGGCCCAGACCACGTCTTCGAAGGCTGGATCGTTACCAGACCGGACGACGCGATCCGGCGTTCATACTTCGGAACCCGGCATTTCGAGGTTCAATATGACTCCTCCCGGGGCGCGCGGCGTTTTTTTGCGGATATGAACGGGTTGGACATCGCGGCGCAGATTTACCCCGGGCCTGCCGATGACCGGAGCGCCTGGAATTTTGGCGACGCCCATTTGGTGCCAAGCATGTTTACGGTGTCGGCCGTAATTCCTTCGTTTCTTGGCCTCACAGAACCGTACTACCGAACCCGTATGGTTGTTCCCATTGCCTTTGAAGATGAGGGAAACGAGATCAAAGGCTATAATCAAAACGCAGTCGACAGTCGTGTCCGCGACATGGACTTACAAGGTGACGGGCAAAGCACGGGGGGTATTGGCCCAGTTCTATTTGACTTGGTCTTCAATGCCACGCCCAACAAACAGATCAGCGTAAGATTCATTGAATCCGAAACGAACCCGACAAGTACCGTCAGCTTTGACATCGAAGGGCTTCACACCGGTCGGCGACGAGATTCGCGTGATCGACTGGAGGAATACTTCCGAGACGCCATGGTCGAGCCGGAGTTTATTGAGGCTCTCGTGAATGTCTTAGAGCCTGCGATGTATTACGCCGCCGTGCGCGCGGTGCGAGACATCCCCGATGACGATACGCTCTTGTCGATACTGGATATGCCGGTCCCAAACCCTGGCGTTATTGAAGGGTTTCGCGGGATTTCGCCGCCAGACGTTGATCGCGGCGACGCGGTTGACGTCGCCACGGAGCTTGAGATTTGCGTCTCCGCGCCCTGAGCCATCACCCACCTTCGGCTTCCTGAGCCCCGCGGCGCAGCCAAATCGAGGCGCAGCCAAGACCAAACGCACAGGTTCAGCCGCCGCGCCCCGCAGGAGGCGCAAACCCGTTAGGTTGGGCCTTAATACCCCATATTGGTCGCCAACGCGTCCAGACGCTGAATCCGCCGGGCCGGATCGGGGTGAGTTGATAAGAATTCGGGGGGACGCGCGCCGCCGCCCTGCTCCATCTTGCGCCAGAACGTCACGGCTTCGCGCGGGTTGTACCCGGCATTGGCCATATAGCGCAGCCCCACCTCGTCGGCCTGCAATTCATGCTCGCGCGAATATGGGAGCAAAATGCCAAACTGAATCCCCATGCCTAAAGCCGCAGCAATGGCGCCGGCGCCGTCCACATCATTGGCCTCCAGCGCCACGCCGGCCACTCCGGCCGCCAATCCCGCCGACGTGGTCTGGGCCAAGCGTTGTTTGGAGTGCTTATAGGTTACGTGCGCGATTTCATGGCCCATCACCGTGGCGATCTGGTCGTCATTGTCGGCCAGTTCCATCAGCCCGGTGTAAAAGCCGACCTGGCGGCTGGGCAGGACAAAGGCATTCTTTTCGTCAGACGCGAAAACCGCATACTCCCAGTCATATTGCGATTGGCCGGCAGCTGCCGTGATCCGTCCGCCAACGCGGCGCAGCTGGTTGTTGAAGGTGGAATTGTTGGAGACGCGCTCTTGACTACGCAGCTGTTGCCAAGATTGACGGGACAACTGAGCCAATTGCTGATCGGTGACGAAGAAATCCCCGCCGGTGAATGCAGTTGTGCCGTCCGGCAAGGTCTCGCAGGACGGCAGATAGGCCACGACAGTGCCAGCGGCTAAGCCGCGAATAATGTCGCGCCGCTTCATGGTGATGGTCGGCAATTTGGTGTCAGACATGGTGCGCACCCCCTATTTTTGCATATCACTGATTGGACGCTTATAAACCATTTTGATCAAGACGCGTTCCATTAGCCAACATCCAATTGTCATCCGCCCGGCGGGGCTGATATGCCTCGGCTACCATATCAGGCGATACAACACATAGGTGGGTCATGATCAGAAAATTGCTCATTGGCGTCGGCGTATTGGTCGGCCTTTTGATTGTAGTCGCCGTTCTGGCGCCACGGTTTATCCCCTCTAGCACAGTGCGGCCCTGGATTGAGCAGGAAGCCTCCGCCGCCCTTGGCCGCCAGGTGACCATCGCGGGTGATGTGGGCTTTTCAGTTGTGCCGCGCATCACTGCGCGCGCCAACGACGTCACCATCGCCAACGCTCAAGGATTTGGCGCTGAGCCCTTCGCCTCGGTGGAACAGCTGCGGGTGGACGTTAAACTGCTGCCCCTGATCACCGGCCGAGCTGACGTCGACGAGTTTGCCATTGTGCGGCCCACCTTGCGCTTGGAGCAAAATGCCAATGGCGCGGTAAACTGGATGCTCGGCGCGCCCAGCGAGGGCGAGGCCGGGGCGTCTGAGGCGGGCGAAGCCCAGCCGTTCGAACGCAGACCGGGCGCGGTTAACCTCAATGCTCGCTTGGGGGATGTCCGGATTGTTGACGGGGCCGGAGTGTATATCGATGGCGCAGCGGGGACAGAAACGGCGCTGTCGGATTTGAACCTCACGCTGCGATTGGAGTCATTTGACCGTCCATTGACCGTGGACGCCGACTTCGAGTTCAACGCCCAGGCCCATCGTCTCGACCTGAGGCTCGACACGCCGCAATCATTTTTCAATGGTGAAGAAACGCCGTTTACCCTTGAGTTCGCAAGCGAAACCGCATTGCTCGATATTGATGGCGCGTTTGCACAGGGCTCTGACATTGCCTTTGCCGGCGATGTGCGGCTCGATGTGCGCTCGGTGCGCGAGCTGGCGGCGCAAGCCGGCGTGACCCTGCCCGATGGCGACATCTACAAACGCGCGCGCATCACTGGACGGGCCAGCGGAGACGCCAACGCCGTTGCATTCGAGGACGCGACGGTCCTTTTCGATGACATTGAAGGCGATGGCGCGATCCGTGTCGATATCTCGGGCGCCCGGCCCATGCTCACTGGCGCTCTTTCGGTGGGTGATGTGGATGTGACGCTCTATGCCCCCGCAGCGCCGGACGGCGATGGCGACGCCAACACGTCAAGCGGCGATGGACCTGGCGGTTGGAGCGAAGAGCCGCTCGATTTGTCGGTGCTCCGTTTGGCCGACGCCAACCTAAATTTGAGTGTGGGCGTGGTCAAGTTTGGCAGCCTTCAAATCGGCCCCGGCGATATGACAGCGGTGGTCGACAACGGCCGCCTTGAGGTCGATTTGTCGAGACTGCAGGCGTATGACGGTCGGCTTATTGGGCAGCTGGTGGCGAATGCGCGCAGCCCGCGACCCAGTTTTTCTGTCGATGTGTCGCTGGCAGAATTTCAAGCCAATCCCTTCCTCGCCGCCATCGCCGACTTTGATCGCCTCACTGGTGTTGGCGCATTCGACATGTCATTCACAACCAGCGGCGCGTCAATCGCCGATCTCATGGCGGGATTAGACGGTTCGGGCGATTTCGGGTTTTCCGACGGCGCCATTCGGGGCGTAAACATGGGCGCGCTGGCTGGCGGTCTTCAATCCGCGCTCGACGGCAACTTTTCCCTGGCCGCATTCACGGGTGGGCAAGAGACCCGTTATGCTCAATTGGCCGGCGCCTTCAGCGTGGATAACGGCGTGGCGCGACTCGGCGATTTCACCATCACCAACCCCAGTTTCGAGGTGAGTGCGGGCGGAAGCCTCAATCTGGCGGACCAGACTGTTGATCTGTCATTAAAGCCTCGTCTCACCAACGAAACCGAGGCCACAGGCCTGGCTGCGCGCCTGGCTGGCGCGGGCGTTCCCATTCGCGTATCTGGGTCCTGGGGAAGCATCTCGCCAAGCATTGACGATTCCGCATTGCGCGCCTTGGCCGCTCAGGCCGCCAGCAGTGCGGTGACGGACAGATTGGGAGGCGAAGCGGGGTCGCTGCTTGAGGGACTCATCCAAGAGGACCTCGACGAGGACGATGTGGCCGAAGGACTGCGCAAACTCCTCGATCGTAAGAAAGACGACGGTTAAAGCGGCTAAGAATTAGAGGGAGACCGCAAGTATGGCCTATGGACGCGATGGGGGCGGCGCCGGCCCATTTTCAACCGTTTTGGCGAGTGTATTCATCGCGGCGGGCATTGCCATGGCGGGATCGTTCATCGCCACTAGCATGGTGCAGGCCCCCACCGCCAACCGGACAATCAGCGTGGTGGGCGTTGCCGAGCGCGATGTGATTGCCGACGTGGCGATTTGGCCGCTCACGCTCTCGAGCTGGGGCAATGACCTCACCATTGTTCAAGAAAACCTGGACGCCGACATCAACCTCACCCGCGCGTTTCTCATTGCCCAAGGTTTTGACACCGCCGAAATCAGTCCCGGACAACTAACCCTTCAGGACGGGCTCATGTTGGGGAATGACGCTCCGTCCGTCGAGCTTGGACGATACCGCCTTTCGCAAACCTTGACCTTGCGCACCACCGATGTGGATCAGGTCGCCGCGGTCAGCCAATCCATGGGTGATCTGTTGCGGCAAGGGGTCATCATCACCGACCTTGAAGCGCCTTCTTACGTCTATACGCAATTGGACGAGTTGCGCGAAGCTGTCCAGGAAGACGCCGTTCAAGCCGCTCGGTCTTCCGCCCAAGCATTTGCCGACCAATCAGGCGCTGACCTTGGACCGCTGCTCGAGGCGTCCCAAACCGATGTTACCGTGATGGGGCGCAGCGCGGATGGCGGCGGCGATGAGCAGTATCAGATCTTTAAGCGAGTGCGCGCCGTAACGCCCGCCACGTTCCTGATCATTGGGGAATAATGCGGCTGACTCCGGGATTGCGTTCAGCCGCGCGCCTGGAGCCATTCGCGCGCTGAGCGCTGTGCAGCCACAATTTCGCGCGCCGTCATATGCCGCGCCAAATCCTTGCGATGAAAAGCTGCGGTCTCTGAGCCGTGCAATGCAGCGAGATTGAACCATTTATGGGCTTCAATCAGATCAAGCTCCCGTTCGGCCCCACTGGCATACCGCAATCCAAGTTGATACATGGCATTCTGATCAGAAACCATGTCATCGCCAAAAACTTCATAAGCAAGGTCATCAGGGTCGAAGTTCTGCGCTTGTTTCGTTTTGATACACTTTATTTTGACGACTGCCATCTCGCGCTCCAATTTTCGCTTACATTTCAGAATACTGAACCTACGCAAAGCCATTTCTATTCGGCTATATGCCTTCAAATTTTTCTGAAAAGTTAAGCGGAGAACGAATTTCAAATATTTTGAAAATTTTCTATCCAGATCGAACCCGTCGCATTCTTGGTCTGGAAAACGCTGCGACGAGCGCGGCTGAGCCGACTAAAACACCGCCTCCCGAGGCCAATAAGCTCCAATTGAACGTGAGCTCCCGGCGCGTCAGCGTGCCCACATCTTCACCAAATAGCGTCCATAGCGCGGGCCAACGCTCACCGGCTTGTTCGGCGGCGGCTAAAACGGATTCAAGATCGTCGAGATCATCGACTGCAGCCAGAAGTGGGGCCGATTGGCCCGATGGCGCCACGCGATAAGCACGGCCAATTTGCGCCATCATGGCCGCAAAACTGGTGATCCGGCGTTCGCGGACTCCAGTTGCGGCTGCGTCGATCAACGCATCAACGCTTTGGCCTGGCTGGTCCAAGCCATCAAACATGTCAGTGAGGGTCTGCTCAACGGCGTCGAGGGCCAACTGCACATCAATGGCGGCGCCTGCACGAAGTACGATCAATCGAGCAAGGTCGGCATCCACATCGCCCGCTCTCGCGGCCGCCATCACTGCGCTTGCACCCTCTCGCGCCTCAGGGGTCCAATCGGGCGGCGCAGTGGACCCTCCGGTCAGTCCAGCCTCGGCAATGCTCACAACCAGAAGCAATTCGCTCGGAGGCGGTGTTTGTGTTGTCATGGAGGCGCATGTGGCGAGTGCAGCTTCATTTCTGGCGCGTCGACACGCCTCGATGACCAGGTATGCCAATTCCCCATAGACAATCACATCACGAAGGTTTCGCCGCTCAATCCGCGCGCTGGCTCGCGGCAACCTGAGTGATGCGCCAAATCCGGATGACCCTAAGAGCTCATTATCGCTCAGCTGTGACCATGCGGGATGACCACTCACCTCTGCGGGCAAAAAGATGCGCTGCGGCGGCGCGACACCGCGATTGCGCGCGCGCGTAATCTGTCGCCCCATGAGATCATCAAGCGTGTCTCGCCAAATTCGGCGATCTCGGCGTTCAAAATCGATGGGCAATCGCGGTGATTGATAACCATTCAGTGCGGCCGCAGCAGCCATCGCTTCATGTCCGGCCATGTCGGGTCCAGCGGCGAGCCAAGCTGACACTAAGCCATGATCGACGCTGCCACCGTCATCACCCGGGCCAAGCGCCTCATTGACCCGTTCAACCCAGCCTAAATAGCCATCATCACCAGCCGTCGCGCGAAATTGTGCCGATATCTCGGCGGCGGTGGCGTTTCGATCAATGCGCCACGCATCTGGTGATGTCAGCTGGAACACCAGAATCGCCGCACAAATGCTCAGGCACAGCGCGCCAAAAAGCGCTAACGCAAAGCGCTCGATCGCCGCCCAATGATGATTTGGCGCGGACGATTGTCTCTTAGATGAGATCGTCGAGGGATCAGAATAACGGCGCTGCATGGGACGACTTTATGAGCAACTCTCATGTCGTCACCACCTCAATTCGGCAGTGAATGCGTTTACACCAGCCAATTGACGAACGTTTTACAGCTAGCGCTCACTTGATGCGTCGGGCGACCCGTTGGTTGCGCGATCCGCCGAAAGGTCAACCGACGCCTCGACAGACGACACATATAAGGTTGTGTGGCGTGTTTCGATGCGAGCTGAAGAAGCATCGGCGTAGCTGGCGCCTGTCGGCTCCCAAGCCATCCATAGCCCCGCTCCAAGAGCGGCAAACCCCAGCGCGGTTGTAAACCAACCCAAACCCATTACCACGGAAGGAAGCCGACGAGCCCCGCCCCCGCCAATTACAGCTGCGCGCCTCGTAATTCCGCCGCGCACTGCGCTACTCTGACGCCGTGTAGTCATGTTGGCGATTTCGCCAGGAAAAGGTTAACAGAATGTTGCAAACGGCAACGTGTCCGGTTGTCTCGCGGGGTTATCCACAGATTTTCGCAACGCGCTCAATTGAGAGGGAGATTGGTTGGTGATCCTAGTGATCGACAATTACGACAGCTTTGTATTCACCCTTGCGCATTACATATTCGCCGCGGGAGGCAAGCCCCAAGTGGTCAGAAATGACTCACTGACGGTTGACGACGCCCTCGCCATGAAGCCGGAAGCGGTGGTCTTGTCTCCTGGACCAGGTCGACCTGAAACAGCGGGCATTTGCATCGATCTCATTCAAGCAGCGCCACCCGAATTGCCCATTCTAGGCGTTTGTCTTGGCCACCAAGCCATCGCCGCCGCCTTTGGCGGTGACATTATCCAAGCGCCGGCCATTTTTCACGGCAAGCTATCCACAATCGCCCATGATGGGGCCGGAATTTTTGAAGGCCTGCCGGAAACCTTCCAGGTCACCCGCTATCACAGCCTGACCATCGACCCAGCGACGCTGCCCGATTGTCTCACGGTCAGCGCCACCGCCGAAGACGGCGCCATCATGGCGGTTAGCCACCGGGACCGACCAGTGTATGGGGTACAGTTTCACCCTGAATCGGTCGCCTCGGAACATGGTCACCGCATGGTGTCGCAGTTTGTCCAATTCGCCCCCATGTTGGCCGCGTTATGATTGAATTCACCGTGATCTTGCAGCGGCTCGCCGACGGCGAAACGCTGAGCATTGCTGAAAGCGAGGCCGCCATCGCGCACTTTATCGACGGCGGTGCGCCCGACGCGCAGATCGCCGCCTTTTTGATGGCGCTGAAACTGCGAGGCGAAACCGTTGAGGAGATCGTTGGCGGCGCGCGAGCCTTGCGCGCACGGGCGACCCCCATCAACGCACCGAAGAATGTGGTGGACACCTGCGGAACGGGCGGCGGCTGGAGCTCTTTCAACGTCTCCACCGCAGCCGCATTTGTGGCTGCTGGCGCGGGCGCTATCGTGGCAAAGCACGGCAATCGAACGGTGACGCGGAAGTCGGGATCCGCCGATGTCATCGAAGCGCTCGGCGTGGATCTTACTGCGTCGCTTGCCTCGTGCGAACACGCGTTGAGCGAAGTTGGGCTGTGTTTCTTGTTCGCGCCGGTTCACCACTCGGCCATGCGCCATGTCGCGGCGGCGCGCCGAGCATTAGGTCTGCGGACTGTATTCAATATTCTCGGCCCTTTAGCCAATCCAGCCGGGGCCAGACGCCAGTTGATCGGCGTGAATGAACCCCGGTTATTGCCGCTTATGGCGCAGGCCTTAGCCGAACTTGGCGCTGAACGCGCCATGATCGTCCACGGCAAGGACGGTTTGGACGAATTGACGCTCACTGGACCCAGCACCGTGTTTTTGTTGGCTGATGGCGCGATTTCCCAGTCCACTGTAAGCCCGGAGGACGTGGGGCTTTCCCGCTATGATCGAGAAGCGCTAGAGGGTGGAGGTCCGCGCGACAACGCCACGGCAATCAAAGCGATGCTCGAGGGCCAGCATGGTCCCTTGCGTGACATTGCCTGCCTTAATGCGGCAGCCGCCGTGGTTTTGGCCGATGTCACAAATGATTTGGCTAAGGCCGTGCGGATCGCCCAAGATGCAATTGACGATGGCCGCGCCAAGGCTGTGCTCGACGGACTGGTGCGCATTACGCGAAGGGCGGGTGTTCATGGCTAATGCCCTTTCTCAGATCATGAGTCGCAAGCGCGATGATGTGGCGGTGAGAAAACGCACCCGATCCAGCCGGGACCTTGAAGAACTCGCAGCCCGGCAATCTCCCCCGCGCGGCTTCAGAGATCAGCTGAATAAACCGGGTTTGCGATTGATTGCAGAGATCAAGCGTGCGAGCCCGTCAAAAGGTCTGATCCGGGCCGACTTCGACCCCACAGACCATGCCCTGGCTTACGAAAGCGGGGGGGCGTCCTGCCTATCCGTGTTGACCGACGGACCGGGGTTTCAAGGCGAAGATGACCACCTCATCGCCGCGCGCTCGGCGTGCGCCTTGCCCGTTTTGCGCAAGGATTTTTGCTGTGACCCTTATCAAGTGTTGGAATCTCGCGCCTTGGGCGCGGACGCCATCTTGATCATATTGGCCGCAATTGACGATGCTTGCTCCAGCGAGCTGATGTCTGCCGCTGAAGCGTTGGATTTGGATGTGCTGGTCGAAGTGCATGACCGCGAAGAACTCGACCGCGCTGAACGACTGGGTGCGCCGCTCATCGGCGTCAATAATCGTGACCTGCGCACGTTTGAGACCCGCTTAGAGACGTTCGAGGCGCTTGCGCCCCATGCCCCCCAATCCGCCCTCTTGGTCGCGGAAAGCGGGATCGTGACGCATCAAGACGCACTGCGGATGCAGCGCGCAGGGGCCGGCGCGCTGCTGGTGGGGGAAAGCCTTATGCGGCAGGACAATCTCACGACCGCAACCCGCGTGTTGCTGGGTCGTTCCATGGACGCAACGGGAACACTTGACGCAGATTCGGAACAAGCCTAGAACAGAATGAGTAAATTCAACGCTCTTGATTCGGATGCTGGTCATGCTGACGCCCAAACAACGCGAATTACTGCTTTTTATTCACGACCGAGTGGAGACCACTGGGGTTTCTCCATCATTTGACGAAATGAAGGATGCGCTCCACTTGGCGTCGAAGTCAGGCATTCACCGCCTGATCACGGCGTTAGAGGAACGCGGATTTCTGCGGCGCCTGCCCCATCGCGCCCGGGCGCTAGAGGTGTTGAAGCTACCGCCCAACTCGCCTCAACCGCGCGCTGCCAATACAAATCGCGGCATGGAGGAAGCCCAAGCCGGCTTTGAAGTGCCGATTTTTGGCCGGATCGCCGCGGGCACGCCCATCGAGGCAATCCAGCACGAGATCGACCGGGTGGCGGTGCCACCAACCATGATCGGTTCGGGCGAGCACTTTGCACTCAAAGTGCAAGGTGACTCCATGATTGAAGCCGGCATTTTAGACGGTGACACTGTCGTGATTCAGCGTCGCGACAGCGCTGATAATGGCGATATCGTTGTGGCCCTCGTGGACGATCAGGAGGCCACCTTAAAACGCTTGCGCAAAATGGGCGCGACCGTGGTGCTGGAGGCGGAGAACGCAGATTTTGAAGACCGGGAGCTGCCAGCCAATCGGGTTAAAGTGCAAGGCAAACTGGTCGGTCTGGTCCGGGCTTATCATTAGGCTTGCGCGGCGTTTTATGGGTATGGAGGGCTCCATGGGCGCCCTTCATGCTGCGCCTCTCGCACCTGCCAGCGGCCATGCTCAACATGTATTGTCAATGGCCGATGATACTGATCCGCGAGCACTGCGCCGTTCCCGCAGGCCAATGATGAGACCTGCTTAGCCAGATCAGGATCGCGGACAATGACAAGATCGGCCCGAGTGCAGTCGTCCGGCAGCGATCGAACCGCGGTTGGAAAGGCCAGAACCGTGTTGTTCACAGTCGCGACACAGCCCAACCGGTCACAGCGCAACGCCTGATCAAATGTGGCCACATCTGTGAGCTCACCATCAATCCCAGAGCGTCTCAACACGACGTCCCTACGATAGTCGCCAAAATAAGACGGCTCGGTCGCGACCGGAGCGGTCGCCGCGCCAAACACAATCACCCGGCCATCCGCGCCCAGCCAGACATCGGGATCATCGCCAAGCAACCACAGGCCCGAACCAAGCAGTCCTATCGGTAAAGCAACGAGAATTCGCCCGGCGTTCAGCACGCACACCGCCACCAATCCCGCCACGACGAGGGCCAGGGCCAATGCGGGCGCGGAAGCAACCATGCGCAGGGCATGGGGCGCCGCCGCCACGCCTTCCGCGATCACAATCACCAGAGCTGCGCCCGCTCCAGCCAACCAGGCGAACAGTCCCCCCAGCCATGGCGCGCCGATTGCCTGACCGATGAACGCAAGAATGCCAGCCACAACCGCCAACGGCATAACCCAAAACGAAAATATCGGCATCGCCGCGAGGTTGGCGCCCAAACCAAAGACTGCAATCCGATTGAAGTGAAACGCCGCGAAAGGCCCTGTCGCCAACCCCGCAATGAAGCTTGCACGCGATAAGTCCACCATGGCGCCGCCAACGCGCCCCACGAGCCTCCTTTCAGCTTGCCCAAGGCCATGTTCTTGGCGTCGGCGCTCCAGCGCCCTGTAACCCGCAATGAGGGCGGTGGTTGCAGCAAATGACATCTGAAATCCGGGTCCCGCCGCGCTTTGTGGCGCAATCAGCAAGACCACAACGCCAGCCAATGCCACCGTGTGCAGACTCAAAGCCCTGCGTCGCAGGATGACCGCCATCATAACCACGGACGCCATGACAAACGCGCGTTGGGTAGACACCGCCGCGCCTGAGACCACCAAATAGGCCACCGCCACCATCAGCGCGCCCGCCGCCGCCCAGCGGCGTATATCGCGTCCCCGCGCCACCTGAGGAATGGCCGCTAGGCCAAGGCTCAATGCTCCAAATGCGCCGCCGGCGACCAGCGCCATGTGTAGTCCAGAAATTGCCAGAATGTGCCCTAAGCCGGCCGCGCGCAGCGCTTCGCTGGCGCCCACCGGCAATTGCGAACGTTCGCCTGTGATGACCACGGCGACTAAGGCGCCCGCCGACCGCCTCCTGATCTCGATCGAAGACAGTGGCTCCGTGATGGGTGACACACCCGGCGCGCATACCTTCAAGTCGCGGGCGCTTAACGAAGGCTGCAACCCGGCCCCCTGGCAAGCAGACTGAAATACGGCTGCGGCCACACCGGCGCGCACTCGAGCCAAGCGACGTTGCAGTCCTTCAAAGCCCGACAATGGCAGATCTGTGAGCGCAAAATCCTCAAGCGCACGGCCAACGCCGCCCAGTCGGCCAAAATAGGCATTGCGCGCAAAATCATATCCGCCCGGTGTCGCTGGGCCCGGCGGACCCGCCAGCCACGCCCTTACCCGCACGCCATCGCCCAAGCCAGGCAGTCCTTGGGCCTCCGGCGACACGGCGGTCACACGGACACGCTTGGGCGTCTGGTTCATGTTCGAAATCTCGACCACCCGCAGGGTCAGTCGAGCATTTCGGTCCTCACTGGGCGGATCGATCCGCTCCACCCACCCCGTGACCCAGTGCGCACCGCCATTGCCTGACAGTGTTGGCGAGCTCGCCCAACCGGCGTGGACCTGGCACCATGCCGCGCCACACAACGACGTGGCGATACAGATAACCAGCGTCCGCCAGAGGGGCGATGCGCCGAGCAAATGCATCATCAGCGCCAAGACGACCGCGCAGAGCGCGCACACGCGAACCACCAGAGGCTCCGGTTCACCAGGCAAGCCAAGATAAACGCATGAACCTAAGGCCGCGGCGAACACCGCCGTCAACGCCATACCGCCCGGCGCGAAAGCGATCATGGGCCGGACAAGCGACGGGCGCCGCATCAGTTGCGAGCACTGACGCGCCAAGCTCCAAGGCATGGCGTCGGCAATCGCCATGTGACGTTTCCCCCCGACCACGTCGCCCGTGAATTTCGGCGTTGCGCCGTCTGCCTCTAGGCGAAATTGAGGCGGGCATGTTATCAGCGCGACAGCTTATTCGACAGACCAGTTAAAGACGCCGTCCATTCATGAGTAAAACCCAGGCCGTTGTGACCCGTTTTGCCCCGTCGCCCACGGGATTCCTGCATATTGGCGGGGCGCGCACCGCATTGTTCAATTGGCTGTACGCGCGCGGGCGGAATGGCAAGTTCCTTTTACGCATCGAAGATACCGATCGCGAGCGCTCCACGCCGGAGGCCGAGGCGGCCATTCTGGAGGGTCTGACGTGGTTAGGACTGCATTGGGATGGAGAACCCGTCTCACAGTTTGCCCGCAGCGAGCGTCATCGCGAAGTGGTTGAGCAGCTATTGGCAACCGGGGGTGCTTTTCGTTGTTACATGACCCCTGAAGAAACCGAAGCGGCGCGTGATGAAGCCAGGCGTCTGGGCCGGGCGCTGCGTTCGCCGTGGCGTGACAAGCCCGCGACTGATGAGCCAGCAAACACGCCCCACACCGTGCGGTTCCGAACACCCGATGATGGCGATGTGATTGTCCAAGATGTGGTCCAGGGCGAGGTAAAATTTCCCTCCAAGGATCTCGATGATCTGGTGCTGCTTCGCTCAGATGGAGCGCCAACCTATAATCTGGCTGTGGTGGTCGATGACCATGATATGGGCGTCACACATGTGGTTCGCGGCGATGACCATTTGGCCAATGCAGCCCGCCAAACCACAATTTATCAGGCATTGGGGTGGTCGCCCCCCTCCTTTGCCCACATCCCGTTGATCCATGGCCCGGATGGAAAAAAGCTGTCAAAGCGCCACGGCGCCTTGGGCGTGGAGGCTTATCGCACTCTGGGATATCTGCCGGAGGGCTTGCGCAATTACCTCTTGCGTCTAGGCTGGTCGCACGGTGATCAGGAGTTGTTTTCCGACGCTGAAGCCAAAGCCGCCTTTGACATTACAGGCATCAATAAGGGCGCGGCGCGAATCGACTTTGACAAAATGGCGAGCGTCAACGCCCATCACATGCGCCAAGCCGATGACCAGCGCTTACTCACGCTGGTGGCCGAGCTCTTGGCTTCCAGCGGCAGCCCCCTCGCCCCTGAGCTTCAGGATCGGGCGCTTCGCGCTATTAAAGTGCTGAAGCAACGCGCAAAAACGGTGGTGGATTTGACCGAACAGATGGAGTTCGCACTGATTGATCGCCCAATTGTGTTGAGCGCGAAAGCCTCTAAAGCCTTGACTGACGATGCCATCGGTCGCATTTCGCACGTGCGAAACGCACTTGCGGCGTCTGATGAATGGGGAGAAGACAAGGTGCACGCCATTTTGCAGACGACGGCTCAGGAATTGGATGTCGGCTTTGGGAAAATCGGGGCGCCGATGCGCGCAGCGCTCACCGGCGGTATTCCTGCCCCGGACCTTGCGCAAGTGTTAGTCATTCTGGGACGCGATGAATCCCTTTCTCGTTTGGACGACGCCCTCTCCCAAACGGCGGCGTAAGACAAGACAACGTAACGTTATTACCGAAAGGACACGCTCATGGACAGCCACGCCAAGACGTCGGGAGAAGCCACTGTTTGGCTTCCAAACGGAAAAGAATTCAAACTCCCAGTCCTTGAAGGCTCCTTGGGCAATTCTGTGGTCGATATCCGCACGCTGCACAAACAGGGTGATGTCTTCACGTACGACCCGGGTTTTACATCCACGTCCAGCTGTGAATCTCAGATCACATTTATCGATGGCGATGAGGGCGAGCTATTGTATCGCGGCTACCCCATCGACGAACTGGCCGAACAATCCAGCTTCATTGAAGTTTGCTATCTACTTCTGCATGGCGAATTACCCTCGCAAAGCCAATTGGCGGCTTTTGACAACGCCATCACTTATCACACCATGATTCATGCGCAGTTTGATCGGTTTTTCGAAGGTTTCCGCCGTGACGCGCATCCAATGGCGATCATGGTTGGCGCCGTTGGCGCACTGTCGGCGTTTTATCATGACTCCACTGACATCAATGATCCGCATCAACGCATGGTGGCCAGTCATCGCATGATCGCGAAAATGCCAACCATCGCGGCGCGGGCCTTCAAGTACTCTGCGGGTCAGCCCTTTGTTTATCCGCGTAATGAGCTGAAGTACTCCGAGAATTTCCTGCGCATGTGCTTCGCAGTGCCGGCTGAAGATTGGCAGCCCAATCCCGTGCTGACCCGGGCCATGGACCGAATTTTCATATTGCACGCTGATCACGAACAGAACGCGTCGACGTCCACAGTGCGCCTGGCCGGCTCGTCGGGCGCCAATCCCTTCGCCTGCATTGCCGCGGGCATTGCATGCTTGTGGGGGCCTGCTCACGGTGGGGCCAATGAGGCCGCCCTGAACATGCTCACTGAGATCGGCACCGTGGATCGTATCCCAGAGTTTGTCGCGCGCGCCAAAGACAAGAACGATCCGTTCCGGCTTATGGGATTTGGCCACCGCGTTTATAAAAACTACGATCCGCGCGCCAAAGTGATGCAAAAGACGGCGCATGAAGTTCTCGACGAATTGGGCCTTCATAATGACCCACTGTTAAAGGTGGCCATGGAGCTGGAAAAAATCGCGCTGCAAGATGAGTACTTCGTCGATAAGAAACTTTATCCCAACGTTGACTTCTACTCTGGCATTACCTTGCGGGCGCTGGGCTTCCCAACCGAAATGTTCACAGTTCTCTTCGCGCTCGCGCGTACAGTGGGGTGGATCGCGCAATGGACGGAAATGATTGAAGACCCGAGCCAGAAAATTGGCCGACCAAGACAGATTTACACGGGCGCCACGCGTCGCGACTATGTGCCCATGGCCAATCGATAGCCGGTCTCGGGAAAGGTGAAGCTTCCCGACACGGTAGTGGAATTGGCCACCGCGCTGGTCACTCAATCCAGCGAAGGTGGCCTGACGATCGCTACGGCGGAGAGCTGCACAGGCGGACTCCTGGCCGGCGCCTTAACCGCGATCCCTGGATCATCAGCTGTGTTTGACCGAGGGTGGGTCACCTACTCCAATCAAGCAAAAACCGAGCTTTTGGGCGTGTCAGCGGACTTGATCACCCAGCACGGCGCCGTCAGCCTTGAGGTCGCAGAGGCAATGGCGCTTGGCGTAGTCGAGCGATCCAACGCCAGTCTGGCCATATCGATCTCCGGCATTGCTGGCCCTGGCGGCGGAACCCCCGACAAGCCCGTGGGAACTGTTTGCTTCGGACAGACTATGGCGAAACGGTCGTTACCGCCGGTTCAGATGCAATGGGCGGGCCTTGATCGCGATGGCGTACGATATGAGAGCGTTGTGTTTGCCCTTCGATTGCTGATCACGGCGGCCTCGACCATCAGAACCGCCGATTAAGCGCCGCACAGGATTGCTAGACCGAAGCCGTCCGAGTTTTGGCGCTAGTCACCTTATCGAACCGTTCGGCTGCCCGATCTTCGAATGCCCCCATCAATTTGTTGGTGGCGCGATCGAAATTGGCGTCAAACAATGCCTGCAAAATGCGGTTCTTGAACTCGAACTCAATGTAAAAATCCACATCAGTCGACCCATCAGGAGCCGGCGACAGCCGCCAACGATTTTCAAGCTTTGAAAACGGCCCGGACAAAAACGACACGTCGATCGCCCCGTTGGGCTTGTCGAGTTTCACATTTGTGGCAAAGGTTTCGCGCACGAACTTATAGCCCACAATGGCCTCTGCATTGAGTTCACCCACGCCATGTTCGACACGCTCATCAAACACGCGGATTGCCTTGATCCACTTGATGAAGCTTGGATAATCGCGCACATCTGACACCAATTTGAAGATGTCCTCAGGCGCATAGGGCACCCGGCGCGTTTCGCGGTGAATTGTCATACACGTACTCTTTAATTCAAGCGTTTTGGGACAAGCGTGCTGCACGCAACCGCTGAAAGTCCTCCCCGGCGTGGTAGGAAGACCGCGTAAGCGGGCTGGCCGAAACCATCAAGAACCCCTTCGCGCGCGCGATGGTTTCATAGGCTTTAAATTCGTCCGGCGTGACAAACCGATCCACGGCCGCATGCTTGCGCGTGGGCTGCAAATATTGGCCAATGGTGAGAAAATCCACGCCCGCTGAGCGCATGTCGTCCATCACTTGGGTGACTTCTTCTTTGCTCTCGCCAAGTCCCACCATCAGTCCCGACTTCGTAAAGCTATTGAGATCGCGTTCTTTGACCCGCTCAAGCAAACGCAATGAGTGATAATAGCGCGCTCCGGGCCGGATGCTGGGATACAGCCGCGGGACGGTTTCCAGATTGTGGTTGAAGACATCTGGGCGGGCGTCGACCACGGCGTGCACATGGCGAACATCCTTGCGCAAGAAGTCGGGCGTGAGAATTTCAACAGTGGTTGCCGGCGTCTCTCGGTGAATCGCAGTGATCACGTCCACAAAATGTTGAGCGCCGCCATCTTCCAGATCATCGCGGTCAACGCTTGTGATCACCACATGCTCAAGGCCCATGGATTTGGTCGCCAACGCCACATTCCGCGCTTCGTGGGGATCCACCGCGCTGGGCAATCCTGTGGCCACGTTGCAGAATGCGCAGGCGCGCGTGCAGACCTCGCCCAAAATCATGAAGGTGGCGTGCTTTTTCTCCCAGCACTCGCCGATGTTGGGGCACCCCGCCTCCTCGCACACCGTGACCAGATTGTGCTCGCGTACGATCTTGCGTGTTTCGTTATAACCCTTCGAAACGGGCGCCTTGACCCGGATCCAATCGGGCTTGCGCAAGACAGGCGTATCCGGATTGTTTTGCTTTTCCGGGTGGCGTGGGCGTTGGGCTTCATCACCGCGCGCGAGAGTATCGATTATCGTGGCCATAGATCAGAAATGGCGCGTTCCGCCGTGGAGATCAACGTCTATGGCGCCGCAGGTCAAGCGTTCCGTTACTCAGGCTGCCCGCACGCACGCGTGGTCCGGCCGGCTTTGGTGAGCAATGAGACCGTCGGTCCAACCGCTTCACGATCTGGATCATATACAGTCACATTCTCCTGATCCGACCAAAGATCAAACAGGATGGTGTTGTTGGCGCACAACTCCCGAGGAGGCCCGCCTATCGCCGCCTCTTGATAGACAAAGAGCGTTTCTCCTTCCACTTCCGCGCCCAGGGTCTCAAGCGCAATATCAGTGCTTTCTCCACCGGTCAGCGTAAACCGTTCGGCCACGTAGAGCGCGGCGCGGGCGCGCGTCTCCACGTCTTCAAGCGTGATATTTCCAGGCGCTCCGAGCTTGATCAGCACGGCCTCCAGGTCGTGTGCAAACACCTGATGCACCACTTCCAGGCGTTCGTTTGATGGCGACCAGGCGACCTGCGTTGTGGCGTGGTGCTGGCGATGCATCCCAAGGACCGGCCCGGCTGCAACCAGAGCTGCAGCGCAGGCCAATCCAATCCAACAGACACGGTGCGATCCCGACACGCCCGCCTTAGTCTTGACGTTCAAGCGGAGCATCATCGTCGTCGGTTTTCAACTTTGCCAATGCATCACGCATTTGGTCATTGGATGAGCCACTATACTTGAACAACTCAACGCGCGATGGCCGGATCTCTTGTGGAAACACATTATTGACCGGCTCAACGTCGACCAATTGGTCGCGCGGATCTAGAGTAATCTGAGAGATGGGCTGATCGGTCACGAACATGCGCGTCACCTTTTCTGAATCCCGACGCCAGATCTCAGCGGGGATCATGTGGAACTCGGTGGTTCCGTCTTCCAGGGTGAGTTCCACCGGGAGCGGCATCACCAGGCCCCCCACATTGGCGAAATCCACAAAAGTATAGCTATAGTCCGCCTCAAGGGCCCGATCGAGCACGGTGCGCTCCCAATCATCCAACCCCTGCAGATAGGACCGATAGGCGTTGCGATCGGCGTTGGTGACCGTGAACTCATCATTTTCGTTGTAAAAGTCTTCCAGTCCTTCATGGCGGTCAATGTAACGCTGCGCCGCGAACTCATTATCGCTCTCATTGTTCCGCTCACGGATCAGATCATGAATGGATGGCGTCGCTTCATCGCGCGCCCGTTCAAGCGGGAACTCCACTTCGGGGTCCTTTGTGGAGACGGTGTAAGCGCGCGCACCAGTCACCGCCATATCCACATGATCAGTGGAGTAAAACCAACCGCGCCAGAACCAATCGAGATCCACCCCCGATGCGTCTTCCATGGTGCGGAAGAAATCGTCGGGTGTGGGGCGTTTAAACTTCCAACGCTGGGCGTATTCCTTGAACGCAAAGTCAAACAATTCGCGTCCCATCACCGTTTCGCGCAGCACCATCAATGCGGTCGCCGGCTTGGTGTAAGCATTGGGTCCAAACTGCAGCACTGAGTCAGATTGCGTCATGATCGGCACTTGATCCTGCGAGGCCATGTAAGCGCGCACGCCCGCCCCACCATAATTGGGCTCATAAGCATCATCCCAACGCTGGCTCGCCACCTGGTCGAGGAAAGTATTCAGACCCTCGTCCATCCAGGTCCATTGCCGCTCGTCAGAATTGACCGTCATCGGAAAGTAAATGTGGCCAATCTCGTGGATAATCACGCGGATCAAAGCGTACTTCGTTGCCTTGGAGTAAGTCGCCGTCACGCCGTCATCATTGGGATTATCGTCCTGCTCCTCATACGGCGTCGGGCGATACCCATTAAAGGTGATCATGGGATATTCCATGCCGCCGCGCGCCCAAGTGTTGACCGAAATGGCGACTGGATAGGGATAGGGGAACGAAAATTCTGAATACACTTCCATGGTGTGCGCCACCGCGTGGGTGGAGTATTGCGACCAAATCGGCTCGCCCTCAATGGGGTAGAACGACATGGCCAGCACTTCGTCATACTCCCCGCCCTCCTGGCGGTGAATCATGGCGTCCCAGATGTATTTGCGTGAGCTGGCCCAGGCGAAGTCGCGCACATTCTCAGCGGTAAACCGCCATGTCTTCGTCAGATCATCACCCTCGGCTTCGTTTTCCAAGGCTTCTTCGGGAGTCACAATGAACACGGGCTCATCAGACTGACGCGCCTCGTCCAAACGTGCGCGCTGCTCGGCCGTCAAGACTTCAGCGGGGTTTTGCAGCACTCCCGTCGACGCCACAATGTGGTCGGCGGGCGCGGTGATCGACACGTCATAGTCGCCAAATTCCAGTGCGAACTCGCCGCGGCCTAGAAACGCTTTGTTGTGCCACCCATCATAATCGGAATAGACGGCCACACGCGGAAACCATTGCGCCAGAAAGTACTGAAAAGTTTCCGCGCCCGTCTCCTCATCGACGAACCGTTCATAGCCGCCGCGGCCGCCAAGCACCGACTCTTCGATGATATTGTGTTCCCAGTCGATCGTAATCCGCGTGGTGCGCCCTGTGCGTAAAGGCTCAGGCAAATCCACGCGCATCATGGTGTCCACAATGGTGTAATCGAGATCGCCGCCGCGTTCGTCGGTGACACTCTGAATTTCAAAGCCGTATTCGATATCCTCATAGACCTGCATGGCGCGCAGCTGGGAAAATGTCACCCGATCCTCTGAAGATGTCGCCGTCTGACGCGCGATGGAATTGTCAGCGAATCGGTTCTGGTCCATTTGGATCCAAATATACTTCAGCGTATCAGGGCTGTTGTTGCGATAGCGCAATTCTGCAGAGCCAATAATGCGCTTATTGTCTTCGTCCAGTGTGACGTCAATATTGTAGTCAGCCTGCTGTTGCCAGTATTGGGGGCCTGGCGCACCGGAGGCTGTGCGGTAGACATTCGGCGTTGCAAGTTCGACCGCGCCAAGCTGACGGAACTTATCTTTCCATTCGGTTTTGGTCTGTTGAATGGTGGTCTGGGCCGCGACCGGGCCAATGACGAGGCCCGTGGTCGCAATCGCCAAGATAAGACGCTTCATGCTGTCCCCTTCTGGTCATCTGAATCGCGCTTCGCGCGGTGTTTTGCCAAACGCTAGCCGTTGACCCGCCGAGCGTCTAGCCGTCAGCGCCGACGTGACTGAGTTGTTAAGGTTGGTGGCGTTCTGGTGCACAACCTTCTCGGCTCACACATGCACCACGCGGTCATAGGCATCGAGTACGCTCTCATGCATCATTTCCGAAAGCGTCGGGTGCGGGAACACGGTCCCCATCAGCTCCGCTTCAGTGAGTTCGCCGGCTTTGGCGATGGCGTAACCCTGGATCAGCTCGGTGACCTCGGCGCCGATCATATGTGCGCCCAACAGTTCGCCGGTTTTCTTGTCAAACACAGTTTTGACCAGGCCTTCAGGTTCACCCAGCGCGATGGCTTTGCCATTGCCCATGAACGGGAACCGGCCAACGCGCACCTCATACCCCGCCGCCTTGGCCTTTTCTTCGGTCAGTCCCACTGAGGCGACCTGCGGCAAGCAATAGGTGCACCCGGGAATTTTCGAGACATCCAACGGATGAGCGTGCAATCCAGCGAATTTCTCCACACAGGCAATCCCCTCATGGCTGGCCTTGTGGGCGAGCCACGGCGCCCCCGTGAGATCGCCAATCGCGTAGAGCCCTTTTACGCCAGTTTCGCCATATCCGTTAACCTGCACATGGCTGCCTTCGACCTTGGCGCCCAATTCCTCCAGTCCAAGGCCTTCCACATTGCCCACAATGCCGATGGCCAGAACCACCCGGTCAGCTTCGACCATGTGCGCTTTGCCTTTGGCGTCGGTGATCGTGGCTTTCACAGCGTTCGCACCCCGATCGAGCTTGTCCACTTTGGCCCCGGTGAAAATGGTCATGCCCTGTTTTTTAAAGACTTTCTCTGCAAAGGCCGAAATCTCGGGGTCTTCGGCCGGCAGGATGCGGTCCACCATTTCCACGACAGTGACGTCCGCGCCCATCGTGCCGAAAAAGCTCGCAAACTCAATGCCGATGGCGCCTGAGCCAATCACCAACAGCTTCTTGGGCATGACATCGGGGACCATGGCCTCCTTGGCGGTCCAGATAAACTTGCCGTCTGGCTCCAAACCAGCCTGAGGGATAGTGCGCGCCCGCGCGCCCGTGGCTGCAATGACATGTTTGGCCGTCAGCTTGCGCTCGCCACCCTTGGTTTCCTTCACCACCACAATCGGCGCGTCCTTGCCCTTTTCAAACCGGGCTTCGCCGTCAATGACCTCGACCTTGTTTTTCTTCATCAAGAAACCGACGCCATTGGACAATTGCTTGGCCACATCGCGTGAGCGTTTGACCACTTTGTCGAGATCAAATTCGGGTTTTTGAACCTTAAGTCCGAACGCATCGGCATGTTGAGCCAAATGAAACACTTCGGCGGTGCGCAACAGCGCCTTGGTGGGGATGCAACCCCAATTGAGACAAACGCCACCCAAATGCTCGCGCTCGACAATGGCGGTTTTCATGCCCAGCTGCGCGGCCCGAATTGCTGCGACATAGCCCCCAGGGCCGGCGCCCACCACCACAACATCAAAGTCTGCCATTGCGCACTCCCCTACCGTGTTTGGATATGAAACCGCATTGGAACGCGCGGCTTTGTAACTGGGCTAACCAACCGTGCAAGGTAGCGATTGACAAGGGTGAAACATGCTCTGCCATCACGCCCTTAAAGGCCTCGCGCAGACGCAACCGCTCCAAGAACACCATCTAAGATAAACTGCGCCGAGAGGGCGCCGAGAATAATGCCAAGAATCCGCGTGATCATGGCCGCCAAGGTTTTGCCAATCACTTTCATGACCAAACCCACGCCCAAAAACAGGATCAGGCAGAGCAAAAGATTGATCCCCATTGCGCCGAGCACCAGGCCTTGACCAACGGCGTCGCTCGCCTCGTCAGTCATGAGCAACATGACCGACGCGATTGCGCCGGGACCGGCCAATAATGGAATGGCCAATGGAAACACGGATATATCAGCATGTTCCATGTCACCGCCGGATTCTTCGCGCACGGTCTCAGCGCGACCCTCACGGCGTTCATTGCGGCGTTCAAACAACATATCGAGCGCCAGCAGGAACAAGAAGACGCCTCCGGCGACTCGGAATGCGTCAAGCGAGACGTGGAGTTTGTCAAATAGCCACTCCCCGCCATAGGCAAACCCGACCAATACAATTGTGGCGATGATCACGGACTTAACGGCCATGGTGCGTCGGTGTTCGCCGGAGCCGCCTTCTGTGAGGCCGCCAAACACGGGAGCCACGCCGATGGGATCAACCACGACGAAAAAGGTGACAAAGGCAGTGAGAAACAACTCCGCGTGTTCGGGACTCACCATGACACTGGCCTTATGCGCCTAGAGTGCAAACCGGGAACGGGACACCATGTCCCGGCATCCGTCCTGAACCCGTTGAGCAGCGCCATCAAAGTCATCGATGAGCCGACGGATCCGCTCCGCGTCGCCCGCAAACACCGCCGAAGGCGTCTTTGTGGTTGCGTCTTCCATTTCAGCCAGCAATTGCTCAAACGGGTCTTTCGGCAGGAGATATCGACCCACGGAAATGGCGCGCACCGTTTCCCGCGGCGCGTCTCTCAAGATTTCGAATGTCTCCGCCTGCAAGGCGCCACGCTGCGCTTCATTACGGCCAATGGCGGCCTTCTCACGAAAATCCGCAGCGGCGCCAGCAATTTGGGCGCACACATCAATGCGCGCGGCCACCACGGTCGCTTCCATCTGGTCGTCCTTGGAACTGTAAATCCAGAATGTTTGCAGGCCCAGCAGGCCTAATGCCACCAGCGCCACAGTAATCCAAATTTGCTTCATGTCCGCCACTTCCCCGTCTTTCAAGCAGCCATAGCGCAATCCGCGTCGGGGGCATAGGGGCTGTGTTGATCGCAGATCACCTGCAACAGCCAACTGCACTCAATTGAACATGGCACACTAGACGGTCCATACAGTTATGGAGAGCATGCCAATCGAGCCGTTGCCGATTTTGACATCGACCGTGGTCAATCCAGAAAGGACGTTCGAAGGCATGCCCCCTTCCCCAAATACCAAGAATGGCGACAATCCGGTCCCTGGTGACGCCGCCCAACCCAATCCTTGGGATGCATTCTGGGTAGGGCGCACCGATGACGCGGACAATTTTGTAACCAGTATTGCTGAAAAACTGAGTGACGAATGGCGCCAATTTTTCGAAGCGGAATTGGCTGCACGATCGGTCTCGCGTTGCATTGATCTCGCAGCGGGCTCAGGCGCAGTCGCGATGCTGGCCAGCGAAGTCGCTGGGCAAAACTTATCTTCCGTCCAGTTTGACTTGCATTGTCTCGATTATTCTCCGGCCGCGTGCGCCGCCCTCGCCGACCAAATCCCTCTTGCCCATGTTGCGGTGGGTCTGTGCCAAAGCCCACCTTTTCCCCCACGCTCCTTCGATATCGTGGTCAGTCAGTTTGGCATCGAATATGGCGGAGTTGATGCTTTCGGAGTAGCAGCTAAACTTTTGAATGACGGCGGAGTTTTTAGGGCGATTTGCCACAAACAATCCGGCGGCATCTTCACCGAGTGCGCGACCAACGCCAAGGTGGCCGAGGACATCCTTGGAACTGGAGTTCTTGGCGCGGCAAAAGCGGCTGTCGCCGCGATCGAATACCGTGCGCCCGGACAAGCTGGGGTAGCGCCGGTGGCTGTGCGCCAATCACTTGCCCAGGCGGTTCAGCGCCTTGAAGGCGTCGTAACACAATATGGAGCGCACGCGGCTGGCGGTCTCGCCGCGAAGCTCTATGGCGATCTGGGTCGAATGTTCCGCGCCATCGACACGTTCGCCAAGGACGACGTGATTGCGTGGTGCGATCGCTTTGACCAGGAAACACGAAGCTATCAAGATAGAATGAACGCCATGGTCAATGCCGCCCTGAGCGACAAAGACCTGGAGAGCATTTGCACGCTGATCGCGGATGCAGGCGCTGAAGTCATTGACCACGAAACTGGCCCCGTTCGAGATCAGGACGAAGTCATTGGATGGCGTATCACCGCGCGCCAATCTCCCCAGGCTTAACGTCGAACGCCACTGTAAGGCGGGGCTGATCTGACCGAAACGGCACGGTCCCATGCCAGTAAAATGACGGAAAGAGCGCCAAGCTCCCCGCTTCAGGCTGAATGAGAGTGGCGGGAGCGATTTTTGCCAGATTCGCCATGGGCGGTTCACCAATTTTGAGCCAGCCCTGGTGGTCGTCGCTGTGCGCAACCACGTCAGGTAAATCGACATAGTAACAAGAACTCAGCCATCCTTCTGGGTGCACATGGCTGACATGGCTACCGCCATTTGAGAGACGCACCGACCAGATCCCGGAAAACTCGATCGATTGCGGTTTTCGTTTGATAAAGGGATGATTGTCGTCATCAGGCAGCCCGCGAGCAAAACGCGCCACATTCTCTTTGAGCGCGGCGACAAGCAAACCGATCACCCGATTGGAGCGGTCAAATCCGGTCAGCTGAACTTGGGTGCCGCCGCGCAGGCTTTGATCCAATGGTTCGCGCTGTGTGTGGTGCAACTGAGTCAGCTCCCGCACCAAATCCGCATTGAATTCCGCCAAACTGGCGTAGCCCTCGGGCACATCGATCTGCCGCTTTTCCGTAAACTTCTTAGCATCATAAAGACCGTCAGCGCGATCATCTCCGCCAGCACGCAGCACCGTGACCCAGTACGCCAATGACAATTGATCCATCGGGTCCAATTTCATCGCTTGATCAGCGCACGACCGCGCTTCCTCAAGCGCTCCCGCCGCGAGCGCCGCCTCGCAGTGGTTTTGCACCAAAGACTTGGTCGATGGCGCCGCCTCGGCCGCTTTTCGCGCCCATTCAAGTGCCGCATCAAACTGATGTTGCGCACTGTTCAAACGCGCTGCCGCTGAAAAAATCTGCGGATCAGCGGCTCCTCGCGAAATGGCCGCGTCAATCGCCGGTTTAGCTTCATCGGCCCGATCCGCAGCAGCCGCGGCAAAGGCGTAAGCCGACAACATGGCCGGATTATCAGGCTGCTGGGCTAACACATGCCGATACGACGAAAGAAAAGTCGCATCCTTCGTCATATAAAGGACTTGATTGAGATCGCGATGCAGATTGATGTCTGTTGGGCGATGACTGAGCGCCGCCCTCAAACGGTCGACGGCCAGCAAGGCATCGCCCGTCGCAAACGCAACACGACCACTTTCAGCCAGCACATCAGCCGAGTTGGGGACGGCTTGAAGGGTCACATTCAATCCAGCGAGCGCGCCGTGGGGGTCGCCGAGGCGCGTGAGGCATCGGGCGCGCAATACACTTGCTAAGACATGGTCGGGCTTTGCGGCGAGCGCTCGATCGCATTCATGCACCGCTTCAGTCCAATGTTCTTCATGTTCCAACGCCCTGGCCAATCCGAAATGGGCCGAGGCTGAATTCGGACTCAGCTTCAGCGCCTGCCGAAACGCGGCCTTGCTCTCCTCCACGCTTCCCAATTCCATCTGAACGCGGCCTAAATTGAGCCATGCCTCAAGATAACGCGGTTCAAGGTCAACGGCCCTGGCATAGGCCAACACCGCTTCGGCCTTGCGATTTTGGGCGGTAAGCACCCCAGCTAAAGCATTGTGCACCATGGCCTGAGGCTCATGAATGCTTAGCGATTGCGTGTAGAGCGCGTGCGCTGCAGCCAGATCGCCCTCTCGCTTGCGCAGCGCACCAAGCAAATAAAGAGCGCTGGGGTGATTTGGGGCCAGCTCAATCAGTTTTGCCAACGCAGACTGGGCCTCTTTTAACCGCCCCTTGTTCAATAACGCCGCTGCACGTTGAAGCTCTGCATTCAATTGAGCCGATTGAAGTGTGTTTTTGCGTGTGGTGTGCATTGGACGGTGTCGGCTTTTTCGCTATGACGCCGAGAATGCCCACGCCAAATCCACTTGCCAAGTCGCCGACTGTGTTGGCATCCCACCGTCTTTGGCGGCGGCCATGACAGGCGATGTCCGAACATTGGTCGCCACCGCAGCCGAAAAATTGTCAATGGGCGACCTGGATTCAGCGGCCGCCCAGTGTCAAAAGGCGCTCCACTTGGCTCCGCGGGAAACCAACGCTCTGCTCATTTTGGCAGCGGTATTGGATCGTCAAGGCAAGCCGGACGAGGCAATGGACAAGGTGCGCACGGCGGCCAGATTGGACCCTGGCGATGCGGAACTGACGCGATGGGCAGCCAAATTCGCCGAGCAACAACGCGATCATGCGTCCGCCGGTCATCTGCTGAACACACTCTCTTTGATTGGCCAGGCGTCTTCGCGCGAGCTTCTTAAATGCGCCCTGAATTTTGTGCTTGCGCGGCGGTTTGACGACGCCGCGGCTGCCATTGCTCGAGCTGAGCACGCTGAGCCCACATCGCCGTTTCTCCACGCTGTTAAGGTGGAGTGGGCTTCAGCCCAAGCGCGGTGGCGCGACATGGCGGCGTTCGCGCAAAACTGGATGCGATCTGCGCCGAATTTGCCTCAAGCCCGCGAAGCCTATGCGCGCGCGCTCTTTGAGGGCGGCGACATAGAGGGCGCAGTTGAGGCATTCAAGCCGCTGATTGATGGTGTCAAAACACCAACGCCCGATCAGGCGCAAACCTATGCGCGCATTTGCTTGAACGCCCAAAAATATGATGAGGCGCAGCGCTATCTTGATATGGCGTTGGCAGCCGCGCCTGACGCCCCAGACACATTGGTGGCCAAGGCCCGATTGCTGACATTCCAAGGTCGATTTGAGAACGCCGAGGCGCTGTGTCGGCGGGCCATCGCTTTAGACCCCAGACATGTCCGCGCCTTCTTGCAGCTGGCGATCATCACCCGTGGTCGATTGGACGACGAGACCCTCAACCTGATGACCACACTGTGGGAGGGCAACGCGCTTCGCCCTGATATGAAGGCCGCGCTGGCCTTTGCCCTCGGTGAGACCTATGCCCGCCGGAAGGACGCAAAGCGCGCTCTGGCGTATTTTGACGACGGCAATGCCCTGCGCTGGCGCCAGGCGAACGCCGAAGGATTTGCCTTCGATGCGACCCAATCACAATCAGATTTGGATCTATTGGCCCGCTCAGCCAAACGACTCGCTCGGCTTTCACTGCCCCAATTGGAATCGCCATCGCCCAAGATGATTTTCGTGATGGGACTGCCCCGATCGGGCACCACATTGGTGGAGAGCATTCTTGCCGCCCATCCTGATGTCCATGGAGGCGGTGAACTCACAGGCGGCTCCTATCTTTATGACGCCTTCATCAAGGCTCTGCGGGAGCATGGCGCCCAGGACGTGGAGAATTTGGTCAAAGAGCATGCTGATGCGTGGCGATCATTATACCTCTCGCGCACGCCGGCCATCGGCGAGGCCAGTCACCTCACGGACAAATTGCCGGGTAACGCGTTGATTGCGCCATTGCTGGGCGCACTGTTCCCCGATGCAACGTTCCTGTTTTGCCGCCGCAGTCATTACGATGTGGGCGTGTCCATTTATCGACACCAGTTCCCGCGCGGTTACCCATGGAGCCATCGCCTCGAGGACATTGCCGTCTATTTCGGCCAGTTTGAGCGCGCCATGGCGAAAATCAGCGTCGCCATGGGCGAGCGATTGACGCAAATCTTCCATGGCGATCTCGTCGCCAATCCTGACCGAGGCAAGCGCGCCGTGGTGGCCGCTGCTGGACTGGATTGGGCGGAGGAATGCGACGCGTTCGAACAGGCAGACCGTACGGTGGCCACCTTCAGCAGTGTTCAAGTGCGCAGCGGCATTTCCAAGTCCGCGTCGAGCGGCGGAGATTTATTCCGCTCGCTGCTCACCCACTTTCAATCCCAACTTGACGGCGCTTTGATTCGCTAGCGGGTGCGGTTTTGGAAAGCCAGTCTGAGGCCTGCTGCGGTCGGACAATGTGCCCGAGGGCTCAAGCAGGGCGCAATCGGTGACAGCCAACTAGCCAACCGTCAAAAAAAGAGGCGGACCGAAGCCCGCCTCCCATACTCTGGATGTCCCGAGAACCTAGTAGGTCAGCGAGATCCGGCCGAAATAGGTACGACCGATGGTGTCGTAAGTGGCCGGGAAGGTGTTGGACTGCTCGGCAGCCGCATCGCCGATCAACACATAGTCGGTGTTGAACAGGTTCTCGATGCCGAAGCTCAAATAGACATTGTCCGTCGCGCTCCAGAAGCCGGTGGCGTCCACCTGGTTGTAGGCGTCAACACCGCGAACAAACAGGTCTGGGTCACCGCCATTGCGGAGCAAGTCGTCCTCAACGGAGCTGATACGCTGCCAGCGAACCCGGGCGCCGAAGTCACCCATCGTCCAATCGAACCGCGTGTTGAACGACCATTCTGGCGTTGGTTCGCCGCAGGTCGCGCCGTAAAAGCCAACACAGTCAATGGGGGCTTCACCGGGAATTGGAACCGTAGACGCTTCTTCGGTGTATGTGGCCAACGAGTATACGCCAAACGTACCGAACTCGCCGAAGTCAAAGGAGTAATCGACGGTAAAGTCGACGCCCTGAGCATTCAACGTGGCCACGTTCACAGCCGTCGAACGGAAGATGTCAACCGTGCCGTTGTTCGGGTTCCGATCGATCAAGTCACAGAATGACTGGTTCCCATCCAGATAGCAAAGATCGAAGATCGTTTGCGAGGGGATGTTGGCAATCGCGTCCGTGACTTCAATGTCGTAATAGTCCACCGAAAGCGCCAAACCAGGAACGAATTCTGGCTCAAACACCGCGCCGATGGTGACCGTGTCAGAGACTTCTTCCGCGAGGTCTGGGTTGCCACCGAACAAGCCCTCAATCTGAGAGTTCGCTTGGAAGGAGCTACCGACCACAGCTGCTGGCACACCATCGGCGGCGCAGTTTGCGTCCGCTGCGGCTTGGTCAGCTGCTGACAGGTCATCATAGCCGCCCAGACCGCCTGAACATGGATCGGCGATGTTCGGGAAGCCATTCACTTGAGGCTGGAACAGTTCACCGATGTTCGGCGCACGAACCGCGCGCTGATACTGGCCACGGAAGCGCAAACCTGGGATCGGCGTCCAAGACGCGCCGCCAGCGTAGGTGTCAACGCCACCAATGGTGGAGTAGTCCGAGTAACGATACGCGCCTGTGAGCGTGAGCTCCTCCACAAGCGGAGCATTCTCGATCACGGGCAAGTTGAGTTCACCAAAGATCTCAGTGACGTCAAACCGACCGAAAGTTGCAGGAGCTTGGTTAAAGCCGACAACATCAGGGCCAAGACCCGAACCTTGGGTCTTCAACTCTTCTTCCCGGTACTCGGCGCCAAACGCCACACCGATTGGGCTTTCTGCAAATGGTGATTTAAGATCTCCAAGATCACCCGTAATATCGGCGGCGATCACTGACTGTTCCGTATCACCCGTGATTTGTCCCAGCACGGAGATTTCGTCAACGATATCTTGAGTGAGGCCATTTTCTGCAAAAATGTTGGCCCGCCCCTCACGAATAGCAGCCTGATACGCTGGGACGCTGACATTGCCGGTCTGAGAGATTGTGGACGCTGCTTGACCGAACGAGGCAAAAACGTCCCAATCCCAACCATATAGATCACCGCGCAATCCGCCTTGAAGCTGGAAGCTGTCATTGCGGATATCCGACAACCGACCGCCAACTTCGAGCGAGCGACGCCCGGTGAGGATAACGGCGTCATCGACGCCATCGCCATCGGTGTCGCCATCCGACAAGGCAGCCAACAGGGCCAAGGACTGCGCATCACCCTGCAAGAATGGGTTGTCCAAGTTCACCGTAACCGATGTGAACACAGGCGTTGGGGCCAGCAATTGTTCAGTTTGGCTGGAGACGAAAATCGCCTGGCCATAGGCCTCGATATTGTCCGTCAGGTCATAACGAGCCGATGAGAAGATGCTCCAGCGCTCCTGCGGGATTTGCAGGTAGTTGACGGGCGCATAATTGTAGCGGTTGGTGTTCGAACCGGAGTTGATGAACGGGATCGCGCCAGCCCCATCTGGGTTGAAAATCCAGCCGAAGGAATCCGTGGTGCAAATGCCGCCGTCTTCGGTCGAACCTTCCAGCGAGCACGGCGGATTATCAATGCCCGCGGCAGTGAAGTCCGGAGCGGTGTCGAACACGAAGGTCGACGGAATGTTCACAGACCCGGTTTCGCGGAAACCGTCTTCCGCCCCAGCGTCCACAAGCGAGAAGAAAGCCTCATCGCGATCGCCCTGAAGCACCGAACCCCGGCTCGTGTACTCGAGGCTCAACGTCGCGTTGCCGCGGCCGCCATCGAAATTGCCGCCCATGGTCAGCGAGGTATTGAAGATTTCACCATCGCTGTTTTCAGAGACTTCGTATGAGGTGTCCAGCTCGACACCTTCGAAATCGTCGCGCAGCACGAAGTTCACGACACCGGCGACGGCGTCGGAACCATAAACGGCGGATGCGCCGCCGGTGACGATGTCCACGCGCTCAATCAGAGCGGACGGGATCGTATTGAGGTCAACTGCCCCGGGGTTTTGGTTCGACGTCACATATCGCCGATCGTTAACCAGAACCAAAGTCCGGTTGGCGCCCAGACCGCGAAGATCAACGGTTGCTTCACCGATGCCTGGGTTGTTTGACGAAGAGTCAAAGCCAGGAATGACCTGAGGCAGCGTGTTGAGGAACTGCTCCGAGTTCACCGTGTTGGACAACTCGATGTCATCGACGCCCACAGTCGTGATTGGGCTTGGGCTGGTGATGTTGCTGTTCGCAATCCGCGAACCCGTCACAACAACACGTTCGCTTGACTCTTCTTCATCATCTTGAGCGTAGACCGGCGCTGCGATCAAGGCGCTAGCCGCTAGCCACGACAAGGTGGTCGAGCTGATTAAACGTTGCTTTCTGTTGAGTGGCATTGTCATGAACCCCTTACTCGTTGTTCTTCAGCTCGCTGCGCCGAACCGTTCGACGCGCCAGCTTTGGATGAACGTTAGGGCGTTGTTGCGCAGGGCGTCTAGTAAGCTAGCGCTGCGTTGCGCAACTGAGATTTTATACGTTGCAGAAATGTCACGTAATGGTCATCGTTTGGTATTAATTTACCGACTTAAGCGGGTATTCTTACCCCTCGAGCGCCAATCTCTCGGGATAATTATCCGCACAGGCGCAGAAGCCAGTCACAAAACTGTCGCACATATAGAATCTGACGGCGCCAGCCATGCACCTGCGTGTCCCGCCAAAATTACCGTTCAAAACTGCCTCAATGCAGTTCGACAAACTGCTCACGCGAGCTAGAGCAGCATGAGCTCGGGATCTTCAATAAGCGCCTTGAATTCCTGCAAGAACCTGGACCCCGTCGCTCCATCAACCACGCGGTGATCACACGTGAGTGTCACGCTCATCACGGTGGCCACGGTCAACGCTCCATCTTTCACGACAGGACGCTGCTCTCCAGCGCCAACCGACATAATCGCCCCATGGGGTTCATTGATAATGGAGGCGAATGTCTTGATCCCAAACATACCCAGATTGGAAATCGAGAATGTCCCGCCGGAATACTCTTCGGGCATCAGTTTGCGATCGCGCGCACGGGTTGCGAGATCTTTCATTTCGTTTGCAATCTGAGACAAACCTTTGGTCTCTGCCTTGCGAATAATCGGCGTGATCAGTCCGCCATCAATGGCCACCGCAATCGCGATATCGGCATGGTGGTGATAGAGAATACCATCGGTCGAGTAGCTGGCATTGGTGTCAGGACATTTCATCAAGCCCAGCGCAGCAGCGCGAATGACAAAGTCATTTACGGACACCTTGATCCCTTGATCGGCAAGCCGTGCGTTCACCCGTTTGCGGGTTTCAAGCAATGTGTCGATTTCCAGATCAATGGTCAGCGGGAAATGGGGAATATCGCGGAAGCTGTCGGTCATGCGCCGAGCAATGGTTTTCTTCATGCCGTCGAGCGGCACTAAATCATAGCTTCCTTCTTCAATTCCCATACCGCGTGGATCGCGAACTGCGGGCGCTGAGGGGCGCGATACCGTGAGGGCTTGTGAGCCTGATTGCGCGGGCGCCGCGCTTTGGGGCGCCTCACCGCTGGTGAGCGCGGCCTCAACATCGCGTTTGATTATCCGCCCATGCGGTCCCGAGCCGGCGATGGAACTGAGATCAATTCCAGCCTGCGCCGCCATCCGCGCGGCAACAGGCGAGGCCCGCAACCGACCATCGCCGTTGCTCGTTGGCGCTGGTGATGCTTGTGGTGCGGGCGCAGCTTCAGGACTTGGCGTGGGCGACGGCGCACTTTCGCTTGGGGCTGGCGCAGCCGACTGCGCGGGCGTTTTGGGCCCAGACGCCGCCGCCTCGCTCACATCCTCGCCTTCTTCCGCCAAGATGGCGATCGGCTCGTTGACCCTCACACCCTCAGAGCCCTCCGCAATCAGAATTTTCGCAATCGTGCCCTCATCCACCGCCTCAAATTCCATGGTGGCCTTGTCCGTCTCGATTTCCGCTAGAATATCGCCCGAGGCGACGGTATCGCCCTCTTTGACCAACCACTTGGCGAGCGTGCCCTCCTCCATTGTGGGTGAAAGCGCGGGCATGAGGATTTGCGTAGGCATGAGGATGCTCCCTTGGCCGGGATGGATGGCGTTGGCGCGTATCAAACCTTATGCGCTAGGAAACGCAAGACTTGCGCGTCGGCGGCCTCACCATCACGCGCTAGCCGGGCCTGTTCTCGCCGTCATGGGTGAAGGATCGGTAAAAGTGCGCATGGGTTGAAACACAATGTAATGGCATCGGACGGCGTTTCTGTCGCGCGAAGCACAAAAATTGTCTCAAACCGCAAAGACGTACCGCGCGTGCAAAAGGCATAGTCAGTACAGCCAAAGACGTGAGCCATATGCCCCCCATCCCCTCACGTCGCGGCGAAAGTAGGGCGGTTGCGATGGTTGGCGTATTTCAGTCGCAATCGCCCGCATCTCCTTTCCTTTGATTGACCAAGAAACTTTCACGCGCTCTTCGGAGCGCGTTTTTTTTGGCCTATTGCGCGCCACTCAGTCTGAAGCAACTTTTGTCGCGCAATGCATAAAAATTGTCTTGGGTAGCAAAGACCTACCGCCCGGCAAGTGCCATAGTCAGTACAGCCAAAGACGTGAGCCATATGCCCCCCATCCCCTCACGTCGCGGCGAAAGTAGGGCGGTTGCGATGGTTGGCGTATTTCAGTCGCAACCGCCCGCATCTCCTTTCCTTTCATTGACCAAAAAACTTCTACGCGCTCTTCGGAGCGCGTTTTTTTTGAGCCAATCATGAAAGTGGATGCGGGACGCTAGTCCAAATAACAAACGCGCTTGGCCGCCGCGATGATATCGGCAACCCCGGGTAGGGACAGTTTTTCCAGATTGGCCGCATAGGGCAGCGGCACGTCCTTTTGGTGAACCCGAGCCGGCGGCGCATCGAGATAATCAAAGGCTTGATCGGTGACGCGCGCAGCGATTTCCGCGCCGACGCCCATCGGCCCCCAGCCTTCTTCAGCGGCGACCAGGCGGCTGGTTTTCATCACCGATTGAATGACGGTATCGGTGTCCAACGGGCGGATGGAGCGCAGGTCAATCACTTCCGCGTCAACACCCAGATCGGAGAGCTCTTCGGCGGCTTTGAGCGCGTAACCCACCATACGGCTATGCGCCGTGATGGTGACATCGCGTCCCTCGCGCACCACCTTGGCTTTGCCGATCGGCAGCACCCATTCATCCCATTGCGGCACATCAAAGCTCTCGCCATAGACGAGCTCGTGTTCCAGGAAAATCACGGGGTTGGGATCGCGGATGGCCGCTTTGAGCAGGCCTTTGGCGGATGCGGCGTCATATGGCGCGACCACTTTGAGACCGGGCACATTGCCGTACCAGGCCGAATAATCCTGGCTGTGCTGGGCGCCAACGCGCGCGGCCGCCGAATTGGGGCCGCGAAACACAATAGGACAGCCCATCTGCCCGCCTGACATATACAGTGTCTTCGCCGCCGAATTGATCAAATGGTCAATCGCCTGCATCGCGAAATTGAAAGTCATGAACTCCACGATCGGACGCAGCCCGCCAAAGGCTGCGCCCACGCCTAAGCCGGCAAAACCATGTTCTGTGATAGGGGTGTCGACCACGCGCTTGGGACCGAATTCCTGCAGCATTTCGCGACTGACTTTGTAAGCGCCCTGATATTCCGCCACTTCCTCGCCCATGAGGAATACGGTCTCATCGCGGCGCATTTCCTCGGCCATGGCGTCGCGCAACGCATCGCGCACCGTGGTGGCAACCATCTCCGTTCCGGATGGAAGTTCAGGATCAGGATCTTCGTATGATGATGCACCGTTCACGCTGGGGGCCGGGGCGTGCGCGCGCGCTGCGCCATTTGCCGGAGCCGCCGACGGGGTGGGTTCAGATTCGGTTCGCGCACTGGGCGATGGCGCGCTCGCACTCGCCGAAGCTGCTGCGCTCACATCTTCACCCTCCTCGGCCAAAATCGCGATAGGATCGTTCACCCGCACGCCTTCAGATCCCTCCGGCACCAGGATTTTCGCGATGGTGCCCTCATCCACCGCTTCAAACTCCATAGTGGCCTTGTCAGTTTCGATTTCCGCCAGAATGTCGCCCGAAGCTACAGTATCGCCTTCCTTCACCAGCCATTTGGCGAGTGTGCCTTCCTCCATAGTGGGCGAGAGTGCGGGCATGAGGATTTGCGTGGGCATGGCGTTTCCCTGTGAATGTGTGGTGTATTTGCGGCTATAGCAGGGGGCTTAATTTTCAACAAACGGCGCTGCATCCGCATGGCTCACGCCACAACGAACGCATTCGTTTCTAAATTTGCCCTTGAGTGGCCGCCCAGGCAAGCCCGTAACAGATTATGCGCGAGTAGCGCGCCAACTCTGCTGATGCCCTCAAAGCGAGCGACACTGAATGCCGTCTGATGGCATGCGTAGAATGCAAGCCGCGGTCCGATGCCTGGACCGCGGTGCAAACGATCAACCTCGCGCCGCAGCGCTAGTTGTTCTCAATTTCTTCTTTGGTCTTTTCGGCGGATTCAGCCACAGCGCCGCCAGCCGACTCGATATCCTTGCCGACGCCTTCGATGGTGTTGCAGCCGGCCATCGCGAACCCAAACACGCCCAATAACAGTAATTTCCGCATGATTTCCCTCCACGTGTTGAATCCACGTGCGGTAAGTTAATCCACAAGATGTGCTCGTGTGCAAGGAAAATGGTTAAGCCTCGCCAAATCTCTTCCAACGATCAGTTATGACCGCAAGCCGCTGCGCCGTGGAGAATGGACCGTTGGAAGCTGTCGGCGCGCGGTTTCAGTCGGTAGGCAACGCGAACCCGCCACACGCCGTCCTCAAATTCAGGCGACACCACCGTGTTGAAAGGAGCGTTCGCCTCAGCGTCCCGCCTCATCGCATCGCTCACCAGCGGATCGTCGCTTAGAACCATAGCAGGCGACCATTGGAGTGGCGCATCCGTCCCCCAAAACTGAAAATGAATGTGCGCCGGTTCGGACCCAGACGGATAGGATCCTGGGCGCAATGTATTAAGCGTGAAAGCGCCCTGCTCGTTTGTTCGCATGAAAGCCCGCCGTTTAGGAACGCCGTCTGCATTAATATCATACGAACCATCAACACCGGTTTGATAAGCGTAGACGATGACTCCGGCCGCCGGCGTCACGCCATCGGACCGATACACCGCGCCCTCAACACGCATCGGCGTTTCGCCAGACTCAACTGAGATAAATCCGTCACTTAAAGCATCCGCGCACGGTCCGGTCTGGGTGTTTTCAATGGGCTGCGCCGCGGCCGCCAGGCTGATCAACAATGATGCAATAGCCGCAGCATTTATTGTCCAGGCCATTGCTACGTTAGCGCAGTTGAATTCGAGGCGGTGCATCGCTTCTCTCGCAAACATACGGACAACACTCACCTCAGCAATTTACGCTTCGCGCAGCACGTCCGTATACAGTTCGGCTTCGTCGGGTTCCGGCGAGTGCTGGGCGAAATCGGCGGCCTCGGCAACCACGGCTTTCACTTCTTTGTCCAGTGCTTTGAGTTCATCTTCGTTCGACCAATCGGCCTCAAGGATGATCTTCTTGCATGTCTCAATGGGATCCTGATGCTCGCGCACGTCCTGAACCTCTTCGCGGGTGCGATATTTTGCCGGATCGGACATGGAGTGACCGCGATAGCGATAGGTCATCATCTCCAAGATAAACGGATCGCCGGCGCGCACATGCGCCACAGCCTTTCGTCCAGCATCGCGGACGGTCAGCACATTCATGCCGTCCACTTCCACACCTTCAATCCCGAATGACGCGCCGCGACGATGAAGGTGCGTCTCTGACGAGGCGCGCTTCACGCTGGTGCCCATGGCATACTGATTGTTTTCGATCACATACAGCACGGGCAGGCCCCAGAGCTTGGCCATGTTGAAGCTTTCATAGACCTGACCCTGGTTCGCGGCGCCGTCCCCGAAATAGGTCAAGCAAACCCGGTCATTGTCCTTATACCGATTAGAAAACGCCAATCCTGTACCAATCGGCACTTGTGCGCCCACAATGCCGTGCCCGCCAAAGAAGTCCTTTTCGCGGCTGAACATGTGCATGGAGCCGCCTTTGCCGCGCGAATAACCGCCCTCTCGGCCCGTCAACTCCGCCATCACGCCTTTGGGATCCATACCGCAGGCCAGCATATGACCATGATCGCGATAGCCGGTAATCACCTGGTCGCCGTCCTCAATGGCCGCTTGCATGCCGACAACGACAGCCTCTTGGCCGATATACAAATGGCAAAAGCCCGCAATCAAACCCATGCCATAGAGCTGACCGGCTTTCTCCTCGAACCGGCGGATCAGCAACATGTCGTTGTAGTATTTGAGGACTTCGTCTCGTGACGCGTCGGCGGCAGGCTTATCGGCAACTTGGGTGGCGGCCATGAGGGCTCCCATATTGGTGTGATTGGCGCGCAGGCCCCATGCCCCGCGCTGTTACTCCTCGAGCGTGACGAGAACATAGCCACCGTCAGTACGAGCGTCCACATTCGTGCGAAGGACAGGATCAGCCAGATTGGGCGGAATCACAAGCTCCTGGGGATGAGCGAGATTGAGAATCACGCGCGCGCGCTCTTCGAGATAATCAATGTCCAGCGTCTCCGGGCGTAGGCGCGCCACGCGCAGCTCGAGCGATTCTTTGTGCGCACGAAGTCCGGCCACTTCAGCGTCCAGCGCAGCAAGCTTGCGCGCCAGTCGAGCATTGGCGGTCAAACGATCATCGCCGTGGGCCAGAAAATAGACGAGCACGGCGAACCAGACGAGAGTCGATACGACCCGCCACATGCCGCCCATGTTCGCCTCCCTGCTCGCCCGCCAAACGCGCCGCGCGCATGGCTCCACTCAATGTTTATTGATCGAGGCTGAGAGTTAATCTTGGGTATGGCCCAACAGCTTTTTGCAGACGAAATGCAGTGGGTGGCGGGGTTGGGTCGAACATGGTTGAATGGGCTGCGCTCGGTCCTCGATGGTCGAGCCGACAGAGCTCAACCATGAGGCGATCCCATGAACGGCAGCGTCGTGTTCGCCCGGTTTTCCACACTGGAGGAAGCGCTGGTGGCCCAGTCCCTGCTGCGCTCGGCGGGCTTTGACGTGAGCTTGAATGAGTATTGGCTGCCAACGATCAATTGGCATTACACGCAAGCCTTGGGCGGGATCGGCCTACGCGCACCAGTCAGCGAGTTGCGCGAACTTGCTGAGTTCATCGATGAGATCGGGAGTTTTGCGCCGACCTTTACTGATCCATCGCCACTCAGTCGCTCGACTTGGGACCGGGGCAAGGCGCTATGGTCATTGTTGTTCTCGCCGTCACTGGGCATAGGCTACCCCATACTCGGAGCGGTCTTTTTTGTGATTTCCAATGGGCTCCCGGGCGCCACGCATTGGCTTGATCGATACGGCGCAATGATACCGTTAGCGTGTGCGTTTATTGTCTTTCCCGCAGCCCTCGTCGTATGGATGACTCGCGCCATCACCCAACCACCCACCGAAGACTGGAGCCAAATCCCATGAGCCTCGACGGCGCTTACGATGACGACAACATCTTCGCCAAAATCCTGCGCGGCGAGGCGCCGTGCCACAAGGTGTTCGAGGACGACGTCGCCCTCGCCTTTTTGGATATTTTTCCCCAGAGCCGTGGGCATACGCTGGTGGTTCCTAAGAGCCCGGCCCGCAATCTGCTCGACTATCCCACTGATGCTTTGGGACTTTACATGGCGCGTGTCCAGTCCGTCGCCCAAGGCGTGGCCACTGCGCTCAAGCCGGATGGGTTCACCGTCATCCAATTTAATGGCGCGCCGGCGGGCCAGACCGTGTTTCATCTGCATTTTCATGTGATCCCGAAATATGAGGGCGTTGATCTGGCTGGCCATGGCAGGGCTGGACGCGCCGATGACGGCGAGCTGGCGCAATTGGCGCAAAGTCTCTCCCATCACATCAATTGATCATTGGCGGCGCTGCATCAATGCAGTCACACGCACTGTCGCTCATTGCCTCGCTGCGCGATAGTGAATCGATGCCGGCGGAAATTCGCCGTGCACGGGTTTGAGGGGCGCATCACATGTCTTTACGCCACGGCGCATTGGCGCAGGAGTTTTCAAAGCTCGGATTGATTGGCGCCGTGTTTGCCGCGGCCATCGCCACAGGCGTGGTGATCCGGCTAACCGGTCTGACCATAGACAGCCTGTGGTGGGATGAGCTGTTCATCCCCCAGCGTTTCGCCAATCCTGATTTTGGGTTGGCCGAACTCGCCCACCATTGGCGCACCGAAAACACACCGCCGCTTTATTACATTCTGATTTGGTTGTGGCAGATGGCGTTCGGCAGCAGTGACGCAGCATTGCGATCGTTCGGCGTGATGGTCTCGCTCATGTCCATCGTCGCAATTGTGTTCGCCCGCAAAGGACCGCTGACCTTAACCAAACGCGTGATTTTCGCTGGCCTGATGGCGGTGTCTTTTGCGGCGGTTTACTATAGCCATGAAGTGCGCGCCTATTGCCTGCTATATGCTCTTGCAACGGTCTTGCTGCTAACAACGCTGCGGATCACCGAGGCTTTGCCGAGGGACGCAGACATTCCGCTGACCGCGTGGATCAGTTTTGCGGTGCTCGGCATTGCGTGCGCCTACACCCACTATTTCGGACTGTTATTTGCCGGCGGCTGCACCGGCGCGATTGTGTTGGGCGCAATGGGGATCGGACGGTGGCGACCGGCGGGCGTCGCCGCATTGATTGGCATTGTCACTGTGCTCAGTCTGGTTCCATACATCGCCATGCGCGCGGATGCTGGCATTGGTGAGGGCAATGCGTCCTACAGCGCCGATTTCAGCTTTCTCATCGCCCACACCGCCATCGCATTTTTGCGGCTTGGCGGCCATGTGGTGTTTGCCGGCGTACTGGCTGGGCTGATGGTGATTACTGTGATCGTCTTCGCCCTGCGCATTGATTGGCGCGCCCAAACCAGCGCACCGCTCAGTCCAGCCCGCGCCCTGTTGGCGCCAGAGGCGGTGTGCATCATCGCCGCGATCAGCGTGATTGTCGCAGGATTGGCGATCAGTTTCGCCGTTGTGCCCATCTATTATTTTCGCAATGTTTTGGTGGTCATGCCCGCCGCGCTCTTGCTCGCGGCACTGGGGGCGGACCACGCCCTCAGCTGGGTCACCAGCCGCACCAATGCGACCGTCGCGGCCGGACTGGCAGTCCTCGTTCTCGGCGGGGGAATTGTCCTCACGTTCCACGATTATTGGCGGCCCAGCAAAACGCCGTGGCGCGAGGCGGCGCGGTTGATCAATCAACAGCCCGCATGCCGTGGCCAGTCAGTGTTGGTGTTCGGCGAATATCCTGACTTTTACCAGCACTATCTCGACCCTAGGACAGACGTCTCCGTCACCGCATTCGGCAGGTCTGACTACACGCTGATCCCATTTGGCGAGAACAATGGCGGTGCGGTTGTGCTCTCGCCCCAATTGGACACAGTGAACTTTTCCGAACTTGCCAAGCTCGCCGCCGACAGCACGTGTCCAGTCAAAGTGTGGGTGGCTGGCGCTGCGCCCCTCCGCGATCAGGATGCACATCGCATGGCCAGCGCCTTTGGCGGTGACTCCTGGAATATCAGGCGCATGCGCGGCATTGTGCTGTTGGTTGACGAGGACGGTTAGCAGAAGAACGCCCGAAGGTCGGATGACGTGGACCTCCGAGCGTTTCCGCTAAAATTGCCTATTCGACCATTTCCGGTTCGTTAGGTGCGTCCTCATCGCCATTGTCCCGGCCTTTGGTGTCGGAGTTGGGCTTGATGTCGAACGCCAATTTGTCACCGTCCTTGGGATCGATATCCACCTTCACCACGCCGCCCTTTTTCAGCGAGCCAAACAAGATTTCATCGGCCAGCGGTTTTTTGATGTGTTCTTGGATCACGCGGGCCAACGGCCGCGCGCCATTAAACTCGTCATAACCGCGGTCGGCCAACCAATCTTGAGCCTCGGGGGTCAGTTCAAAGGTGACATTGCGATCTTCCAACTGCGCTTCCAGCTGCAGCATGAACTTGGACACCACTTTGTGGATGACGTCACGTGGCAGGGAGGCAAACGCCACGGTGGCGTCCAGCCGATTGCGGAATTCTGGCGTGAACAGGCGTTTGATCGCCTCAGTGTCCTCACCTTCCTTGCGCCCACGGCCAAAGCCGATGGCATTTTTCTGGTTCTCAGACGCACCGGCATTGGTGGTCATAATCAACACCACATTGCGAAAATCGATCTTCTTGCCGTTGGCGTCGGTGAGCGTGCCATTATCCATCACCTGCAACAGAATGTTAAAGATGTCGGGGTGGGCCTTCTCGATCTCATCGAGCAACAACACACAATAGGGGTGCTGGTCCACTTGATCGGTGAGCAGACCGCCTTGATCATAGCCCACATAGCCTGGAGGCGCGCCGATCAAACGGGAGACCGTGTGGCGCTCCATATATTCGGACATGTCAAAGCGAAGCAATTCCACGCCCATAATAGAGGCGAGCGATCGGGCCACTTCGGTTTTGCCCACGCCCGTCGGGCCCGAGAACAGATAACAGCCAATGGGCTTGTTGGGTTCGCGCAGACCGGCCCGGGCCAGCTTGATCGACGAGGCCAACTGATCGATGGCTTCATCCTGACCGAACACCATGCGACGCAAATCATCGCCCAAGTTTTTCAACACGCTGGCGTCGGATTTGTTCACCGATTTGGGAGGAATGCGCGCCATTTTGGCGATGATCGCCTCCACGTCGCCAACCCGGATCTGCTTGCGGCGTTTGTCGATCGGCAACAGCATTTGGCTGGCGCCAACCTCGTCGATCACGTCGATGGCCTTGTCCGGCAGTTTGCGATCCGTGAGATACCGGCTCGAAAGCTACACCGCAGCCTTAAAGGCCTCATTGGTGTATTTCACCTGGTGGTAATCTTCGAAATAGGGCTTCAGGCCCTGCAGGATTTTAACTGCGTCCGTCGTGTTCGGTTCAGGCACGTCGATTTTTTGGAATCGGCGGGCGAGCGCCCGATCCTTCTCAAAGTGCTGGCGATATTCTTTATAAGTGGTCGAGCCCATGCAGCGCAGATTTCCTGACTGCAGCGCGGGTTTGAGCAAGTTGGACGCGTCCATGGCGCCGCCAGACGTGGCGCCCGCGCCAATCACGGTGTGGATTTCATCAATGAAAAGCACCGATTTGGGGTGGTTCTCAAGCTCCTTGATCACCGCCTTAATGCGCTCTTCAAAGTCGCCGCGATACCGCGTTCCGGCTAGCAGTGCGCCCATATCCAGCGAGAAGATCGTGGCGTCCTCAAGCACTTCAGGAACTTCGCTTTCCACGATCTTGCGCGCCAACCCTTCGGCGATGGCGGTTTTGCCCACCCCAGGATCGCCGACAAGCAGCGGATTGTTTTTGCGTCGCCGGCACAACACCTGGATGCAGCGCTCAACTTCGTTGGCCCGGCCAATCAAGGGATCAATTGCACCCTTGCGCGCCCGTTCGTTCAAGTTCACGCAATATGATCGCAGGGCTTCAGCGCCGCCTTTGACTGGGCGCTCTTCTTCAGCGTCCGATGCGCCGCGCGCAGGTCGACTTTCGGCTGCTCCAGCACGCTTGGCGATCCCATGGGAGATGAAATTCACCGCGTCATAGCGAGTCATGTCCTGCTCTTGCAGGAAGTAAGCGGCGTGGCTCTCGCGCTCGGAGAACAGCGCCACAAGCACGTTTGCGCCCGTCACTTCGTCGCGGTTAGACGATTGCACATGAATGACCGCGCGTTGGATGACGCGCTGAAATCCTGCTGTCGGCTTTGCTTCATCAACGCGATCGGTGACCACGCCTTCCAGGTCCTCATCGACGAATTGAGTGACCACGCGGCGCAGCTCATCGAGCTCCACATTGCAGGCGCGCATCACATTCGAGGCTTCCTCGTCGTCGATCAACGCCAACAGCAGATGCTCCAGCGTTGCGTACTCGTGCCTGCGCTCATTGGCATAACCAATGGCGCGATGAAGTGTCTCTTCCAAATTCCGGGAGAATGAAGGCACGTTTACTACTCCTTCTCCATCGTGCACTGTAGAGGGTGTTGGTTTCGTTTCGCTGCGTCAAGCACCTGAGCTACCTTTGTTTCAGCAACTTCGTAAGTGTATACGCCGCACAAGCCCACACCATTTTGATGCACGTGCAACATAATTTTTACCGCGTCGTCTTGGCTCTTATTAAAAATACGCTGAAGAATTTCGACAACGAATTCCATCGGCGTATAGTCATCATTCAGCAATAAAACACGATAACGTGATGGCCTTTTCGTTTTGGGGCGCGGCTTTGTCACAACCCCAGCGTCTTGGTCAAAATCGAAGTCGCCAGCAATCCACACCGACCCAGCCTGGACTATGGCGGACAACGATAGTTTCGTGCGCGGCAATGCTGAGGTCACGCTGATTCCCGTCAATTTCGCTCGAGTGTGCATCACTGCGTCCCCTTATTAAATATGCACCGGCTAGCGTCATGGAAGCCCCATGTCGCATTGGCATGCACTTCAAACGTGAAAAAGCCCGGTCTGAGCAGACCGGGCTTTAACAACAGCATCTCAGCAAATGCTTAAGATAGGTCGCTTGCGCTGGGGATTAGCGCTGCGCTTGAAACATTTCAATGGCCGCTGTGACGCGATCATTGAGCGGTTTGGTCGCGTCTTTGACCACACCAGACCAAACATCAGCCACTTTGTTCACTTCAGCCAAATACGTTTCCATCGACGATTTGGCGTACTCAGTTTGCAGCTCAACAATTTCCTGCACGCTTTTCGCGCCAGAAAACCGCTTAGCCGCCGTCACGCCGTCTTCCATCGCCTGCTTGGCAAACGTGGCGAAGTGCGTGTTCACTTGCTCCACGCCCTTGCCAGCCGATGTCATGCTCGCAACAAACGCTTCAATGTTTTGCTTACCGAAAACATTCAAATCACCAAACGCAGAGACCGCCTTTTCCACGCTGTCTTTGACGGCTTGGTTGCCGGCAAACGTGAAATTTTCGAAAGTTTCTGCGGCATTCTTCGTGTCAACCATGGCACAATCCTTCCAAACGCCAACCTGAAAATACCCTAAGGCCATCGGGCCATACCGCGCTGATAATGCTATTGCTGCGGCGCGTCAAGTCCATGCTGCACCGCACAATAACATTTTTACGCCTTTGAAAGTGCGTTTGTTTTGCGCTCAACCGTCAGCCATAGACGAAAGTAGTACGTCCTTGGCTCGATTGATCCGCGCTGCAAGCCAGTCTGAACCACCATGATCGGGATGGGTCGCCTTCAATAATCGGCGATGCGCTTCCTGGACGGCCCGTGCATCTGCGCCGGGCTCCAACCCCAGTATGTCGAGCGCATCATCCACCGACATATCTGTGGATGGAGGACGAGGACGCGACTGATATCCATCGCCCTTGGTTCGTGAACCACGCCGCCCCCCGGCCAGGAGCCCCAATGCTCCCACGAAAATTGGCAGCGCCAAGAACACAGCGCCTCGGGCTAAAAAGGCCAATGCGATCAGTATGCCGCCAACGAACAAAATCCGTCGGAGCCATCGCGCAACAACCCTCGGGTCAGCATGGACAAGCTTTTTTCCTAGGACAATCAGCCCGGCCAACAATCCAAGCCCAATGAAAAACCAAATCATGACCAGCGCCAGAGTGTGGAAGGTCCACCAGATTTAGAGCGCCAACGCGGCCCCCGCCAGTCCTGGCGCCTTCACCGAGACGAGAAACTCACGCAGTTCGTCGCGCAAACCATCAGCCATGGGCGCATGCGTGAACGGATCATCGAGTGCGGTGAGGCCTTGACCAAAAGCCGCGCGCACCGTCGGACGCTCAACAAAAGACGGCCCAAGGCGCGCACCCACCAATCGCTCCGCACGCACAAACGCTTGATCAATGCGCAGATGATCTGCATCAGCCATATCTACCTGTCGCGCTGGAGATATGAACCAGGCTGGACCAACCTGATTGAGCTGCGCACGCCGCCGGCGCGCCTCCCACACCAATTTCGAATAGGCGCTTGGCCGCGACGAGCCGGCTAAAAATGATCCGTCAAACAGCCGATCAAGGTCGGATTCATTATAACCAATTAGGCTGATAATGGTGTCTGACCCACGCATCGCTTCTCCGGTGAGGGGGGTTGCGCCCGCTGGAGTGTCGATGAGAACAACGTCGCAAGCGCCCAACAGTGCGGCGCGAACGTCCGGCCAACGATCGAATTCCCTGCGCTCCACCTCTACGCCACCGCGGCCCGCATCCAGTTCGGGAAAGGCCGGCATCACCAAATCCTCACCGCGCGCTCGGCGTCGCGCGATCCAAGACGACAGTCCGCGGTCTCGCACATCCAAATCAGCAACGCCGACGGTGACGCCCAATTTCAGCAACGCCACGGCCAAATGCGTCACCAAGGTTGTTTTGCCAACCCCGCCCGAAGGACTGGACACGACAATGCACGACGACAAATGCGACGGCCGACGATCATGGCCGCGATCAAAATGTTCGTCACGACGAAGGGCTTCAGCCATGATGGCGCTCCAAAACCGTTGACCAGGCGCACAGGCTGGTGTCACGTGACAACCAAGAACCGCTCTCGCAGGAGAGCTGGCAAGAGTGCGCAAGGGATTGATATTGCGTTTGATTTCTCTCCCAACGCTCGTTCAGCCGGCATTGACCGCGAAACTCTGGGTCGCGGTTCACTGGAGAGTTGCGAAGGGAACTTAACACTGGGCTCATACTGTGAGCGAGCGGGTGATTTGGTTAATAAGTGGTAAAAACTATGATTTGGTTAATGGATATACTTACGGCGGTTTTATAACGACATGCCTGCCCCATCACTCTTTCAAGACTTGGCTGTTGCAAACGATCTTGCTGCGTTGCGGCGGATTTTGTCCGCTTGGCGGGAGGACAATGTGTCCATCGCGCTCGTCCCCACCATGGGCGCCTTGCATGAAGGGCATTTATCGCTAATTGATCTCGCTGCGCGCCACGCTGACCGCGTCGTCGCCAGCATCTTTGTTAATCCCGCCCAATTTGCGCCCAACGAAGACTTTGCCGCCTATCCACGCGATTTTGATGACGACGTGGAAAAGCTAGCCGCGCGCCCCTGCCACTTGGTCTATGCGCCAACACCAATGGATATGTACCCCGACGGCCATGCATCGCAAATCAAGGTCGACGGCCCCTCTGAAGGTCTTGAGAGCGCGGCGAGACCGCATTTCTTCGTCGGCGTCGCGACCATAGTGGCGAAACTGTTCAATCAGATCAGACCCGAAGTCGCGGTTTTTGGCGAAAAAGACTACCAACAATTGTTGGTTATTCGTCAGTTGAACCGTGACCTTGACTTCAACATTGAGATTGTCGCGGGCCCCACTGCGCGCGAGTCGGATGGCCTTGCCATGTCCTCGCGCAATCGCCGCTTGACCCCCGAACAGCGCAACATTGCCGCTCAGCTCTATTCCGTCCTATGCCACGCCGCGATCGCGTTTCGTGCAGGCGTCCCACCGTCAGAGGTGGAGCACACTGCGGAACGTGCGCTATTGAGAGCTGGCTTTGACAGTATCGATTACGTGGCGTTGCGCGACGCCGACACCCTGGGTCCAGTGGATCAGGGCGATCCGCGCCAAGACGTTCGGTTATTGGCCGCAGCGCGACTCGCGAATTTGCGCTTGATTGACAACATCGCCGTAGATAGGCGCTCGGCGTAGGCTCTTACCAAGCGCCGACCTCAAGCAGTTGGCGTCGTAACGCGTCCGGTAACGCCGCTGCGCCGGGCGTTGCCTTGAGGTCAGCCGGCGCATCGTCGACCGAGAGATAACGCCACCCCTGAAACGCCTTGCGGGGCGTGAGTTCGGTCTCGACCAATTTTGGATCAAGCACAATGGCGCAATGGCGCGAACCGTCTTGCCCGCGGGTTTCCTCAAAATCCACAACCAGTTGGCGTGCGGTGATTAACCCCTTGATCACCCAGTACAGCGAGCCGCCATTGCACAGTTCCTCAGCGCGTTTGGGGCGATGGCGCGTCACATGAACGGGATACGGTTCGCCGCCAGCGCGCACTCTCGCTTCAATGACTTTTTCCTGCCACGCCCGGAGACTGTGCAAGCCGGTCGATCCTGCCGCAAGTTTGATCAAATGAATCGCCATCAAATTTAACTAAGCAATCAATTTCGATTCAGCCAGGCGTCTTCCCCAACCCGTCCTCACTCATCGCGCACCGCCGATGCGGGGATCGCCTCGAAATCACTATTGGTGACAATCACGGTTTCAGAGAAGGATTTGAAAAAAGCGCGCCCTGACACGCTTGTGGTGGACTCCACCGTCACCAGCGGCCCGCCCGGCCAGGCTTCCTCGAAAATCAATTGGGAGTCAAAACGTTCAATCACGGCCATGGGATTTGGCTTAAATTCTTCTGAGGCGTGAAGCCGGTAGCCGACAAGACGGCCACCATTTTTGGCCACGCGAATTTCCGCGCTGACGTGCTCGGCAATGGCGTTGTGCTGGTCATCTTCTCGCGGCGCACCAGCCGAATACACAATAATATTATCGTCTTCACTCAACATCGCGATGGGCGCTGCGGCAAGTTTCTCAGCATCATCGACGACGGCGTCGCCTGCGGTTTCTTCACCCGTTTGCAAAGCGCCTAATGCCTCGTCAGCGCGTTTGCTCGACCCCGCTTCGGGGCTGATCAACACCCACCAGGAGCCCGCCTCCCCGCGCGGATCAAAGCGGGCCACCATTGCATCTTGATCAGCCGAACGGATCGACCGCGTGAAGGCCATGGCGTCGACCGAGGACGCCCGCTGGTTCGCATCAGCGATGGCCGCAGCCAGCAGAGCGGGAATCTCTTCGTCATTAGACCCGGACACTTGGGCCAGGCCAGCCTGAGAAGTTATCAATACAGCAGCTGTCACAGTGATCAATCGACGCATGGATTATGTTCCTTTTGCGAGCATTGTCCGGCCGCGCCAACGGCCAAAACTCAACCATGTCAAATAGGCCCGTAGTCGGTAAAAACCCTATTCGACCACCCAGTTGGGTTTGCGCTTTTCGATGAATGCGGCCAATCCCTCACGGCCCTCGTCGGAGGCGCGGCGCGCAGCAATCCGTTGAGCTGTTTCGAGGTCCAGATCGGCTGAGATCCGTCGCCCGGCCAGCTCACGCACCAAGGCCTTGGCGTCGGCCACAGCGCCGGGGGCGGCGGCCAGACACTGGCCCACTTGGCGTGCGCCTTCTTCATCAAGCCTTGTTTCATCATCAACCACAAAATGCACCAGGCCGATCTGTTCAGCGTAGTCAGCATCAAATCCTTCGGCCGTGGCGAACAGAGCGCGGGCGCGCGACGGGCCAATGGCGTCCATGACGAAGGGGCTGATCGTGGCTGGCGTGAGGCCTAGCAATATTTCGGTGAACCGGAACTTGGTTCCTTTCACGGCCACGGCCACATCGCATGCGGCCACCAATCCGGCGCCACCACCTATGGCGGCGCCATGCACGAGAGCGACGGTCAATTGCGGCGCCTCATACACCGTGCGCAACATTTCGGCCAATTGGCGCGCATCGGCGAGATTGGCCGCTTTGTCCTGTCGCGCCGCGGCGCGCATCCAATCAGCGTCCGCCCCGGCGCAAAACACTTTGCCTTCACCGCGCAAGAGCACGCAACGAACCGCCCGATCGTTCGCAATCTCCTTGAACATGGCGGTCAACGCCGCAATCGTCTGAGCATCAAACGCATTACGCCGGTCTGGGCGGTTCAGCCTCACCTCCACAACGCCGGGCGAGAGATCACGCCGCAAAACCGACATTGATTGAGTTGCGTTACTCGCCGACATAACTGGCTTCTGACTCACATAAAAAAATATCACGTTCGATAATACGCCGAGAAGTCAAATGCGTGTTCTCTTCTCCGTTTACTTTGTTCCACTTCAGAAATTCTTCGGCAGCGCCCTCGCGGTCACCCTCATTGAATTTGGCCAATAGCGTTGAATTGCGAAAATTCGTGATCCCCACATTGTAAATCATGGCGATCATGGCTGAGAATTCGTTCTCGGTCACAGGGGCCGTCAGCAATTGTTTCAACAATTCCTCGCGTGAACGCAGGTCCTCCTTCAGGAACGCTTCGGCTTTGGCCTGATCGATAACCATGCCCTCGGTTACGCTGTCTCCGCCATGCCCATAACCAATCAAAAGCTTGCCGGATGGCCCGGTGTACGCCTCCAGCCGCAAGCCCTCGTGGGACTTGATCAGATCGACCACGGCCTGATTGGTGGTGAGCGACGAATAAGGACGTGAAGCGCGGTCCTGTGGTGGTCCGCTGCAGTAAACGGCTTCAACGGCCTCAGGCGCGATTTCGGAATAGTCCACCGCATCGGCGTCATCAATGTCCAGGTCCGCTACGGCGCCAAGGCTGGGATCGGCGGAAGTGTCGCCCAAGTCCACATCACCGCCCACCGAGGCTGGGAGTGCGTCACCAGCGCCATCGGCTTGCGCAGGAGTCTCACTGAGCGCCGCCCCATCGGCGGCTTCGTCATTGCCATTTTGATCAGAAGCTATGGCAGCTGCAGCAGGCGATGTCGGTTCTGGCGTCGTACTGGGCTCAGACGAATTGTCGTCAATAGGCTCGCGTGAACTCTCGTCGCTGGATTCAGCAACCGCAGTTTCACCCATGTCTTCTACGAATGGAGGTTCCGGCATCACCAAAAACGCCCAACCCACCCCAATCAGCGCGGCCCACAGCAAACGCGCATTCAACCCGGACATTCGCCCCTCCCTCAATCCAAGCTGACTTAGATAGGCGCAAAAACTGTCTCATAGCAAATGTATGGCGTCAGCGCGAGGTCCTGACACCATCCTCATCGTCGCCGGTCTGTTCGTGACTCATCCCCAGCGACCAGCCGAAATACGCCCCCATCAAAAAGATGATCAGCCCACCCGCCATGGTCGCCCGCAGCCGCACAGCGTCAGATCCAAAGCTCTCACTGGCAGATGACGAAAAACTGGCCAGCTCATATCCGGAACCCAAAATGGCGATCGCGCCAATGATCATGGCCAGCACCGCCAGGCGCATGGCCAAACGTGGCGACACAGGTTCTCGCGTTTGGGCGGCCTCCAAGTCGTTTGGCGCGGGCGGCTCATCCAAACTTGGCGTGGATTGCCCATCGCCAGCCTCATGCGCCGAATGGCCCACAGGGCCCATGCCGTCACCGGATCGGGATGATAACGCCTTCAGCCCATCCAAAATTCGTGGTCCAAACGCCGCGGCCGATCGCATTCCTGATCTCAACGTCGAAACGGCGCCGATGTGATCGCCGCGCCCTTCACCATTTCCCGAAAGATCAGGTCCCATGAACCATCTGTCTTCATCCGATCGTGGAGCGCTGGGCCGCACGCGCGACGCGCCCCGTGCAGGGCTATCGGCCGCTTGGTGATGATAGACGGGTCTCAGTCGGGCCGATGGCGCGGCGAGGCCGCCAAGCTGGACGCCAAGAAATAAGGCCTTTTCAGCGGCGCGGCGGCGAACCAAAGGCTCAATCTCGCACGCCCGGCCTCCAATCATAGCGAACCGCCAGCGATCAAACAGGCCGGCAGCTTGAACTGGCCGGCCCGCATTAATCTCCGACGTCAATGCGCTATCGCGAAAGTGCTCAACGCCCACACTAAAGGCAAATGACGTCAGGGCATCGAACTGGTCCTGGCTCAATGGCACAAAAATCGCGGCGCGAACCGCGTCTTCGATGGGGGCAAGGTCCTGGCGCAACAATTCATCGGCGTCACCCAGTGAGATTTCATCACGCTCGGCTTCGGCCATCACATGGCTATGACCAATCATCCAACCACCGTCTGGCAACGCCAACGCCCGCGGCGCAAATCCTTCAAAGCGTTTGATCAGCGACAGGCCATGCGGGCTGACTGACTGTTGGGGCCAGGCGTCCTCAATGGCGTGATCGTCCAACGCCGCAGTCGTTTGTGACGAACCGACCGGCGCAGTACGGCCACCCATTGGTTGATTGGGGCGCACGCCCTCCTGGCCGGGGTGCGCCTCACCCATTATTTTGGCTCCGTATGAAACACGTCCACCGCCGCCAAGGTCGTAAACGGCGCCAGGTAGCCGCTACCCACACCGCCGCCGAACACCACCACGTCGCCGTTGGATAGGCCGATGGCGAAGTCTGCACGCGGGCTGGGCAGGGGCGCCAAGGTCGACCATGCCCCATCCTTCAAAACATAGTGGCTGTCGGATACATCCCCGCCGGCAACTTCGCCGCCGCCAAACACATGAATCACGTCGCCATTGGCAATCGCCGCCATGCCGCGACGCGGCGACGGCAAGTCAGGACCGCGACGCCAGGACTGACTGTTCACATCATAAATATCGACCCGCGCGGTGGTTTCGCCATTGCGTTCGCCGCCGATGAAGTAGACTGCGTCAGGCGTGCCCACAGCGGCCGCTGCGAACCGCGCGATCTCCTCGGGCGCATCCTGGCGTGACCACGTATCCGATGATGGCTCATAAACATCGAGCCCCGGCGCAGAACCGCCGAGCGCATAAAGTTTGCCGCCCGCGCTGACCACCGCATGCCCCGCCCGCGGCCCTGGCAGATTGGCGGCGCTGTCCCAACGTTCCATCGGCCCACCCTCGCCCGTGAGCACCAATACGTCATCCAAGGCGGCCTGTTTCGCGCTGGTTCCGCCCGCCACATAGATGCGGCCGCCCAACACCGCAGCGCCAAAGCGCGTGCGTCCTTCGGGAAGCGGGGTCTGCTCGCGCCAACTGCCCGAGTTGGGGTCAAACACCTCCACATCTTGGACCGGCGCTAAAAGGCTCATGCCGCCAATGGCATACACCTTGCCGTCAAGCGATGCGCCGGCAAGACCCACGCGGGGGCGCGGCAATTCATCGGCGCGCGACCAGGCGCCTTGTTGGGCATGGCCGACTGGGACCGCCAAAAGGCCCAAACTCGCCAATCCCAAGATCATTACACTGCGAGGACACTTCATGTCGTTATCCCTGGATCAGAACCAGCGTCGCCAGCCCCAAGAACACGAAAAACCCGATGACATCAGTTAAGGTGGTCACAAACACCGATGACGCCACCGCTGGGTCCGCGCCCATGCGCCGCATGGCTAACGGAACAAGAATACCGGCCAAACCAGCGCAAAGGAAGTTC
>CAZWVH010000013.1:0-52057 GCA_964636945.1 uncultured Caulobacterales bacterium
TCTTGGTGGGCAGCCAAGTGGGCATGTTTGCGTTTTGGATGGGGATCATCGCCGCGTTTTTGACAAGTTTCTATTCGTGGCGCCTGATTTTCATGACCTTCCATGGGACGTATCGCGGGCCGAAGTCGGTTTATGATCACGCCCACGAAGCGCCATGGATTATGCGCGGTCCACTGCTCGCCTTGGCTGCGGGCGCCGTTTTGGCTGGCGTGATGTTCTATCCCTCATTCGTGGGAAAGCAGGCCGATGAATTTTGGGCCGGTTCACTTCCGCCGCGTGCTGCTCTGTTTGAAAGTCACAGTGGCGCTGGCGGCCAGGCCGAGGTCGACGCAACGCATGGCGACGCGGCTGCGTCAGTCGCCGATGAGACACACGCTGGGGACGAGTCTCACGCTGAGGATGGACATGGTGATGAGGCGCATGGTGACGAACACCATGTTCCCACTTGGGTGCTCTGGCTGCCCATCGAAGTCACCGCAGCGGGCTTCTTGTTCGCCGTATTCTTCTATTTGCTGAACCAAGGTCTTGGCGCAGCCATCGCGGCGCGGGGCGGACCATTGCACAGCTTCTTGTCAAACAAATGGTATTTTGACGAGATCTACAACGCCACGATTGTGCGCACGACGCGGGGGTTGGGCGATTTGTTCTGGAAGGGCGTCGATAAGAACGTCATCGATCGCTTTGGCCCGGACGGCGTTTCCAGCGCCGTCACGCGTTTCGGTCGGTGGCAATCGCGTATTCAGACCGGCTATCTCTATCACTACGCCTTCGTCATGCTGGTGGGCGTAGCGATCTTGGCCACAATTTTGATTTTGCGGAACGGGTGATGGCGGCGTCATGGCGGAGTTGATTCAAGGTTGGCCCATTTTGTCGCTCTTGACCTTCGTGCCTCTGGCCGGAGCGGGGCTGATCATTGCGCTCAGAATGCTGGCTCGTGCAGAAGACTCGGAGCCGATTGCAGAAAACGCCCGTTGGTTGGCGCTGTTTTTTACCATGAGCGTCTTCGTGCTGTCCCTGTTCATGGTGGCCGCCTTCGATTCCAGCGATCCCGGCTATCAGTTCGTCGAACCTCATGCAGCCGAAAGCGATGACTTTGCCGAAAGCGCGCGCGGCTGGATCGCACCAGGCATTAATTACTCAATGGGCGTTGACGCGGTTTCGGTCTGGTTTGTTCTGTTGACCACGTTCCTGATGCCGCTTTGCATTATCGCCAGTTGGTCGTCGATCAAGTCGCGCGTGGCTGAGTATATGGCCGCCTTCCTAGTGCTAGAAACGTTTTTGATCGGCGTGTTCTGCGCCTCGGACCTGGTTTTGTTTTACTTGTTCTTCGAGGGGGGACTCATCCCCATGTTCCTCATTATCGGGGTGTGGGGCGGCGCCAACCGAATCTATGCGGCATTCAAGTTCTTTTTGTTCACCCTGCTCGGATCGCTTTTGATGCTCGTGGCAATTATCGCCATGTACATCCAAACTTCCACGACCGATATCGCACAATTGACGGAGATCGGCTTCGCGCCCGAATTCCAAACCTGGCTATGGCTGGCGTTTTTTGCATCATTTGCTGTGAAAATGCCCATGTGGCCGGTGCACACCTGGTTGCCCGACGCGCACGTGGAAGCGCCGACGGCAGGCTCGGTGATCTTGGCGGGCGTCTTGTTGAAGTTGGGCGGTTATGGCTTTCTGCGCTTTTCCCTGCCCATGTTCCCCGACGCGTCGGAGTATTTTCAACCCTTCGTGTTCGCGCTTTCGGTCATCGCCATCATCTACGCGTCGCTCGTGGCCTTCCGTCAGACCGACATCAAGAAATTGATCGCGTATTCTTCGGTGGCGCACATGGGCTATGTGACGCTGGGTATTTTCGCCATGAACGAGCAGGGCGTGCAGGGAGCGATTTTCCAGATGCTCTCGCACGGGATCATTTCGTCCGCGCTGTTCTTGTGTGTCGGCGTCATTTACGATCGGATGCACACGCGAGAGATCGCGTTCTATGGCGGCCTGGTGGGACGCATGCCGGCCTATGCGATCGTGTTTTTGATCTTCGCGCTGGGTAATGTGGGATTGCCTGGAACTTCTGGATTTGTAGGCGAGATTTTGACCATGACCGGCGCTTATGCGGTGGTCAGCTGGGCAGCCGTGGGGGCGGCTGTAGGTGTGATCTTGTCGGCGGTGTACATGCTCACGGCCTATCGGCGCGTCATGCTGGGGACGTTGGACAATCCCCAGTTGGAATCCATTACCGACCTTACGACCATCGAACGGATCATCTTCTTACCTTTGGTGATCGCCACCATTACGCTCGGGGTCTATCCAGCCCTCGTCACAGACATGACAGCTCCGGTGGTGGAGTTGTTGCTTGAGCGCCTCTAGCCCTTGGAGTGGACATGTCCGTCGAAACGCTCATCGCTGATCTGCTTATCTTGGCGCCCGAAATCACCTTGGCGGTGGGCGCCATGGCGCTACTGGTCTACGGCGCGTTTGCAGGCGAGGACTCCACTGGCGTGGTTTCCACCGGTTCGGTGGTGGTCATCATTATGGCCGGCTCCATGGCCTTGTTTTCTTTTTCCACCGAAGAGGGGTTGGCGTTTGTAGACGCCCAGGGGCGAGCCGCTTTCGTCTCCGATGCATGGGCGCGCTTTGCCAAAGTGATCATTGCCGGCGTGGGCGCCGCAGTATTGGTCTTGTCGTCCCGTTTCCTGCACGAAGAACGCATTGCGCGGTTCGAGTATCCTATCCTCGTTGTGCTCGCGGTTTTGGGCATGATGATCATGGTGTCATCCCGCGATCTCTTGGCGCTCTATATGGGTGTGGAACTACAAAGCCTGTCGCTCTACGTCCTTGCCGCTTTTCACCGAGATTCGGTCAAAGCCTCGGAATCTGGGCTCAAATATTTCGTGCTCGGCGCGCTGTCCTCGGGCATTCTGCTGTACGGCATATCGCTGGTCTATGGGTTTGCGGGCGATGTTGAGTCTGCGGGCTTGGTCGGAGGCCAGACCCGATTTGAAGGCATCGCCGCAGCCACGGAAGACGGAGCCAATCTGGGGATCATTTTCGGATTGGTGTTCATCATTTGCGGCATGGCGTTCAAAGTCTCCGCGGCGCCATTCCACATGTGGACGCCAGACGTGTACCAAGGCGCGCCGACGCCAGCGACAATGTTGTTCGCTAGTGCTCCAAAGTTTGCGGCCATGGCGTTGTTTGCGCGACTGTTGCTGGAAGCGTTTCCCCATAGCGTGGACGACTGGCAGATGGTGATGGCGTTGATCGCCGCCGCATCCATCACCGTGGGGGCATTTGGTGCGTTGGTGCAGACCAACATCAAGCGGCTGATGGCCTATTCCTCCATCGCCAATATGGGTTTTGCGCTGACCGCCCTTGCCGCCGGCAATGAGCGCGGCATGTCGGGCCTTCTGATTTACATGGCCATCTATGTGATCTCCACGACGGGCGTGTTCGCATGCATTCTGGCTATGCGCCGCCGCGAGGGGGCGACGGAGGCGATCACCGACTTGGCGGGGATTTCACGCACCCATCCCGGGTTGGCCTGGGCGCTGACCGCCTTGTTGTTCTCCATTGCTGGCATTCCGCCGCTGGCGGGCTTTTTCGGCAAACTCTTCGCGTTTTCTCCGGCCTGGGAGGCGGGGGCGAATGCGGAGTTCATGTATTGGCTTGTGATTTACGCCGTCGTGATCAGCGTCATTGCGGCGGTGTATTACTTGCGTCTGGTCAAGATTGTATGGTTCGACGAGGCCGAGCGGCCGTTGAGCAATGCTGGGCGCGAATTGGTCCTCATCGCCAGCGCTACGGCCGTCTTTGTTTCGCCGCTGCTGCTTGTATTCGCCTCCGACGCGCGCCAAATTGTGGATGGTGCGGCCCGCGCGCTGTTTTTCTGATTGCCGATGCCTGATCCTATAATCGACGTTGTTGCTGAAACAACTTCCACAAACGACCTGGTGCGCGAACGCCTTGTGCAAGGCGCGGCGCCGCCGTTTTGGGTGCGCGCCGAGCGACAAACCGCGGGGCGCGGGCGCCGAGGGCGGTCGTGGGCGCAGGCGCAGGGTAATCTGTATCTTTCAGGTGTTATCGAATGCGATGTGTCCCTCGCCCAGGCGGCTCAGTTATCGTTTGTCGCGGCGCTGGCGGTCACGGACGTGCTGGCGCTGTGGGTTGAGCCCGGCGCGCTCAGTGTGAAGTGGCCCAATGATGTTCTGTTGAGCCACTGCAAGACCGCAGGTCTGTTGCTTGAGGCCGATCAAACCGAGCGCGGCGTCCAGATCATTGTGGGGATTGGCGTCAACATTGCGAACGCACCTGAGGGCGTTGATCAAGACATCACCTGTGTACACAAGCATTTGGCCCATGATGTTCAATCCCCCCCGGACGCGCATGGTTTGGCGCAATCCATTGCGGCGACATTCATGTCGCGCTTCCGCCAATGGCAACGAGCAGGATTTGAACCGCAACGCGCGGCATGGCTGGCTCGCGCCTATGGATTGGGATGTCGGGTGACGGCATCGACGCCAGCGGGGTCGTGCGCGGGGGTTTTTGAGGCGCTGAACGAAAACGGAGCCCTGGTGCTGCGCCTTGACACCGGAGAGTTGCGGAGCATTGCCGCCGCCGACGCCATTTTTCACGCGGATGCTGAGACGGGTCCATCCCTGCGCCCCGTCGTGCGCCAAGCGGGGTAGGTCATGCTGCTTGCGGTGGATGTGGGCAACACCAATACAAAGTTTTCCGTGTTCGACGGCTCCAATTGGCGGGGGGCATGGCGGACCTCCACAGATGCACAGCGGACTGCTGATCAGTATGCAGCGTGGTTGGCGCAGCTATTGGGCTTTAGTGGCCTGAACTTGCATGGTTTGTCGGCGTGCGTGCTTTCCACGGTCGTGCCGCAGGCATTGTTTCATTTGCGCAATCTATCGCGTCGGTATGTGGGCCGGGAGGGCGCTGAGCCCGTAGTCGTCGGCGACGACGGCGTGGACATTGGCATTGAATTGCGGATCGACAATCCAGCGGAGGCCGGAGCCGACCGATTGGTCAACGCGGTGGGCGCGCACTTGGCTTATGGCGGGCCGGCCATTGTCATCGACTCGGGCACCGCCACCACGTTCGACATTATTGCCGCCGACGGCGGTCTTGAGGGTGTGATCATCTCGCCAGGCATCAATCTGTCGCTCCAGGCCTTGCACACTGCGGCGGCGCGATTGCCCCGGATCGAAATTCGTCGACCACCAGAGGGGCGCGCCTTGGGGAAAAATACCGTACACGCCATGCAATCGGGCGTTTTTTGGGGATATGTTGAGCTGATCGACGGCCTGGTACGACGATTGCGCGCCGAAGAAGAGGCGCGGTTGGGGGCCATGAAGGTGATCGCCACGGGTGGTGTCGCATCCTTATTCCATGGCGCTTCGGCCACCATCGAGATTTATGATCAAGATCTGACATCCGCCGGATTGTTGGAAATTTATCGACGTAATGGCGGTGATATTTAGCAATGAGCTCATCTGACGAATTGGTGTTTGTCCCGCTCGGCGGTTGCGGGGAAATCGGCATGAATCTGAATCTGTATGGGTTCGGACCTGAACACGACCGCAAATGGATTGTGGTGGATTGCGGCGTCACCTTTGGCGATTTGACCACGCCCGGCGTCGACATCATCATGCCCGATCCCACCTTTATCGTGGATCGGCGGGAAGACTTGCTCGCCATTGTGCTCACGCACGCGCACGAGGATCATATGGGCGCGGTCGCCCATTTATGGCCACAACTGCGCGCCCCGGTCTACGCTACGCCCTTCACGGCATATTTGGTGCGCGACCGGTTACAAGAGGCGGGACTATTGGGCGATGTGGCGCTGCATGAAATCCCGCTGGATGCGCGATTAAACATCGGGCCGTTTGATCTGCAGCTGATCACCATCACACATTCGATTCCAGAGCCAAACGGCATTGCCATCCGTACGCCGAAGGGGCTCGTCCTGCATACTGGCGATTGGAAGATTGATCCCGATCCTCTCATCGGTCGGCCAACCGACATCGAGACCATCCGCGCTATCGGTGAAGAAGGCGTTCTGGCGATTGTGTGCGACTCGACCAACGTATTTAACGAAGGCGAAGCAGGGTCAGAAGCTGATGTTCGCAAAGAACTCATCAAGGTGGTTGGTGAGTGCGAGGGCAGGGTGGCGGTGGCGGCGTTTGCGTCCAATGTGGCCCGCTTGGAAACGGCCATTGAGGCGGGCCACGCCAATGATCGTCACGTCTGCTTGGTGGGCCGTTCAATGCACCGGATGGTTGGCGCGGCCCAGTCAGTTGGACTGTTGAAGGGTGTGGAGTTCGTCGAGGAAGATGAAGCGGGGTTTCTTCCGCCAGAAAAGATCATGTTTCTGTGCACCGGCAGCCAGGGCGAACCGCGCGCCGCGCTTTCGCGCATCGCTGATGGGTCGCACCGCTCCGTCTCACTGAGCAAAGGCGACTCGGTGATTTTTTCCTCGCGGAAGATCCCTGGCAATGAGATCACCATTTCCGCACTGCAGAATAAGTTGGTGGATCAGGGCGTGAACGTGATCACCGACTCACAACGCCCCATCCACGTTTCAGGCCACCCCCATCGCGAGGAATTGCGCGCCATGTACCAGTGGGCGCGGCCGCATATCGCAGTGCCCGTCCATGGCGAACGCCGGCATTTGGTGGAACACGCCGCCTTCGCCAAGAGTCTTCAGGTTCCCTACGCTATCGCGCCGCGCAATGGCGATGTGATCGCATTGGGCAAGGATGGTCCAGAACTGATCGACGAGGCGCCGACGGGGCGGGTTTATCTTGATGGTGATTTCCTTGTGCCATCGGACCATAACGCGCTGCGCATGCGGCGTCGGGTGGCGTTCAATGGCGCGGTGTCGGTGGCCCTGGCGGTGGATCGCAAGGGTGAAATCATTGCCGGTCCTGACGTGCGGGCCAATGGCTTGCCGGAGGACGAGGACGACGACCTGAACGGCTTCCTCACGGACGCCGCGGAAGAAGCCCAGGAGGCGTTTGACCGATTGTCACGCTCGGACAAGGACAATGAACGGACAGCGGAAAACGCCGTCTCACGGGCGGTGTCCAAACTGGCTCGTGAGATTTATAACAAACGTCCGCTTGTGGATGTGATTGTTCTGAGGGTTTAGGGTGTGGGTATGAAGGCATTGTCCGATCTCGGCCCGCTCAACCATGTCGGTATTGCGGTGCCATCGCTGGCCGAAGCGGTGGCGACCTATAAGGCATTGTTCGGCGCCAGCGCGATTTCTGATGTGATCGAGTTGCCGGCCCAGGGTGTGCGTGTGCAGTTCGTCAACACGCCCAATAGCCAGCTGGAGTTGCTGGAGCCGTTGGGTGCGGATTCCCCGGTGACAAAGTTCTTAGAGAAGAACCCCAAGGGCGGCCAACACCATATTTGCTTTGAGGTGCCCGATGTGGCCGCCGCCAAGGCCGAGCTGGAAGCCAAAGGCGCAACAGTGCTGGCCGAGCCTCGCATCGGCGCGCATGGCACGCTGGTAATCTTCGTGCATCCCAAGAATGTCCATGGCGTGCTGGTGGAGCTCATGGAGCCAGTCTCTCAAGCGCACTAATCTTAGCACATCAATGATGAAGCACTGACCTGGCGACAGGAATGAAAGACGCCACACCTGTTCCGTCATCAAACCGACACACAGATTTGCGTTTGTTCACCTGACAGCTGATGCGTGGCCCCATGACGGACATCCAAAACCTATCCGAGGCAAATGGGACGAAACGCCAAGCTCATCGGCTGTTCGCCAACGCACCCTCATCGGTGACATTTAAGAAATTGCGCAAGCGCATAGTTCGTCAGGTCCAAGATGTGATCAGCACCTATGGACTGATCACGCCGCGACCGGATGAGCGCATGCCCAAATGGCTGGTGTGTCTATCCGGCGGAAAAGACAGTTACACGCTGCTAGCGGCATTGCTCGACCTCCAAAGCCAGGGTCACCTGCCCGTAGACTTGCTGGCCTGCAATGTGGATCAGGGACAACCCGGGTTTCCCCAGCGTATCTTGCCCGATTATTTGAGCGAGATTGGAGCGCCGCACCGCATCATTACTCAGAACACCTATTCGGTGGTCACAGAAAAGGTCCCTGCGCATCAAGCCTATTGCGCGCTCTGTTCACGGCTACGGCGCGGCATTTTGTATCGCGTGGCGCGTGAAGAGGATTGTGACGCCATCGTGCTAGGCCATCACAGGGATGATGCGCTCGAAACCTTTATGATGAATCTGTTCCACGGTGGTAGATTGGCCGCAATGCCCCCCAAACTTGTGAATGATGATCGCGATTTGTTCGTTTTGCGGCCGCTCATTTCCAGCGCCGAATCAGATATTGAAAAATTTGCGCGACTGATGGATTTTCCCATCATCCCGTGCAATCTGTGCGGTTCGCAAGACGGCCTCCAGCGCGAGGCCGTCAAGGCGATGCTCGATGAGTGGGAAGCCAAGAACCCTGGTCGACGCCAAGTGATGTTTCGCGCGCTCATGCACGTGCGGCCGTCACACTTGGTCGATTCTGCTCTTTTTGATTTTGACGGTTTGCAGCGCAATTTAGCTGAGCGGCCGGTGGAGTAACGCGTATGACACGTTGGGGATTGGGGCTATGTTTTGCCGTGGCGGCGTGCGCCAGCGCGCCGGACGAAATTGGTTCGCTGTCGGACTACATCATCGTCTCGCCGAGCAAGGTTGAGCAACCACTGGGCTGGGCGATTTTTGCACCGGGCGCGAGCGGTCTGTCCACGTTTGACGGCTATCGCCACTATCACCGCACGGCTGTCGACTGGAACGAAGCCTGTTTCGACGTGATCATGGTGGATTATGACGGTCTCTACGCCGCCTTTGATCGACCGAATGTGGGCGAGACGGGCGACCGCGTGCTGTGGGCAATTCGCCAGGCGCTGACATCCAGTGAAGCGCGGCCGGCCTTGCGCGGCGAACTGGGGGTGTTTGTGGGGTGGTCAAGCGGTGGAGAAGGCGTGTGGGCTATGGGCGCACGGCCGGGCGAGGCGGCCAGGTTAGGTTTTGACGCCGCGATTCTCTACTACCCAACCAATGAAGACGGCTTTGAGTACAAAACTGAGATCCCGACTGATATGCATGTGGGCGCCGCTGACAATGTGGTATCGCCGCGCGAGCTTGTCTGGGCGGCGACGACATCTGATCGCTTGACAGCATTTGTTTATGATGACGCCAATCATGGCTTTGATATTGAGGGTTTGAGCGAACAGCGTGCAAACCGGTTCGTACCTTTTGGCGAACCTAGGGCCATTATGGAATATAATGAAAAGGCCGCTCAGGAGGCGGACGAACAAGTGGCCGCATTTTTGGCCACACTGGCTGGGTCATGCGGTGCAGTGGGCTTTGGCCATTTGGCGGGACAAGGCGGATAGCGCATGGATCTGTTTACCGGCATTGCGAGCTACATCATTATTTGGTGGGTGGTTTTATTTGCCGTGTTGCCATTGGGTGTGCGCAGCCAACTGGAAGACGATGAGGTTCAGCCCGGTTCTGAACCTGGCGCACCCATCGCACCCAATCTCCTCAAAAAGGCGCTCATCACGTCGATTGCGGCGTTTGGATTTTGGCTTGTGTTGTTTGTGATTATTCATTTTGAGCTGATAAAATTGCGATAACATTGGCCGGGTCTAGCTTCTTCAGTATGGGCCGTGTTCGATCATTGCCCCCGCGGCTCTCGCCGGTCTATGACTGGCGCTCTTGGTGTCAACCTCCAACCCCATGATCGCCCGATGCGTTTGTCGAATTATTTTCTGCCGCTTCTTAAGGAAACGCCTGGCGAAGCGGCAATCGTTTCCCATCAGCTCATGCTGCGCGCGGGGATGGTTAAACAAGAGTCAGCCGGCATTTATGCCTGGCTTCCCTTGGGATTGAAGGTCCTGCGCAAGATTGAACAGATTGTGCGTGAGGAACAAAACCGCGCCGGGGCCGTCGAATTGCTGATGCCCACACTGCAATCGGCCGAACTATGGCGCGAAAGCGGGCGCTACGACGCGTATGGCAAAGAAATGCTGCGCATTGTGGATCGCCATAAGCGTGACTTGCTCTACGGCCCGACGAACGAGGAAATGATCACTGAGATTTTCCGCACATTCTGCCGATCTTACAAAGACTTGCCGAAAATGCTCTACCACATTCAGTGGAAGTTTCGCGACGAGATCCGGCCGCGGTTCGGCGTGATGCGCGGGCGCGAGTTTTTGATGAAGGATACTTACTCCTTCGATCTGGACAAAGCGGCGGCGCGCCGGTCCTACAACAAAATGTTCATCGCCTATTTGAACACGTTTGCTCGTATGGGGCTCAAGGCTGTGCCCATGCGAGCCGAAACAGGCCCCATCGGCGGAGATTTGTCGCACGAATTTATTGTGCTTGCAGACACCGGTGAGAGCGAGGTGTTCTGCCATAAGGACCTTGTGGACATGCCCGCGCCAGGCCCCGATGTCGACTGGAACGGCGATTTGCAACCTCTGGTCGACGTCCGAACCAAGCTGTATGCGGCCACTGAGGACATGCATGAGCCCGATGAGTTCGCCAAGGCGCCGGCAGACAAGCAGCTTTCAGCTCGCGGCATTGAGGTGGGGCACATCTTCTATTTCGGAGAAAAGTACTCTGAGCCCATGAAGGCGGTGGTCACTCATCCCGACGGAGGCGAGCTGCCTGTGCACATGGGCTCATATGGTGTGGGCGTATCGCGGCTTGTCGGCGCCATTATCGAAGCGAGCCATGACGAAAAGGGCGTAATTTGGCCCGCCTCGGTGGCGCCGTTTGACGTGGCGGTGATCAATCTCAAAACCGGCGATGCGCAAACCGATGGGGCCTGCGAAAAGGCCTATAGAGAGCTGCAGCGCGCCGGTCTTGAGCCACTCTACGAAGACACCAGCGATCGGCCCGGCGCCAAGTTTTCCAAAATGGAGCTGATCGGCGTTCCAAAGCAGCTGGTTATCGGCCCACGAGGACTGAAAGAGGGGACGGTGGAGGTTAAGGACCGTGCGTCCGGCGCCACGGAATCGATGAGTCTTGAGGCTGCTGTCACCGCGCTCACGGGTCAGCGCACAATGGCGCATGCATGAGTGACGCTCTCGCGCCCATCAATGGTGACGCCAACGGCGAAGCGCGCCCATTCGGGGTGTTTGAACGCCAACTGGCCATGCGTTATCTGCGCGCTAAGCGGGCCGACGGCGGCGCCGCGCTGATCGCGATTATTTCCTTCATCGGCATTGCATTGGCCGCCTTTGGCCTCATCGCCACCATGTCGGTCATGAATGGCTTCAGCCATGTGTTCTTCTCTCAGATCATTGGTGTTCAGCCTCACGCATTTGTGTCGGTTGAATTCGCTGACGAGCAAGAACGCGCCCGTTTGATCGAGGAAATTCAGGCCGCACCGGGCGTGGAATACGCCATGCCCATGGTGCGACAGACCACACTGGGTAAGCGCGGCGAAATTTCCGACGCGGTGCAAGTCATCGGCGTTCGTCCTGAAGACCTCGATCACCTTGAATTGGTTGCTGAATCTGTTTTGCCAGAGGCCGCATTGGCTGAATTTGCCGATCCTGAGGTTAATCAGAATTTTATCATCGCCGGCTGTGGTGTGGCGCGTCGGTTTGGCATAGTGATTCGAACTCCCGATACCGAATGCGGCGTTCTACCCGAGACCAATAGACGGCTAGAAATTGTGGCGCCGGCCAGCCGCTCCACGCCGTTTGGAACCATGCCCGTGCGCAAGGCCTACGATGTGGTGGGCGTATTTCGCATCGGCAATGCGGAAATCGATCGATATTTTGTCTATATGCCGCTGGAGCAGGCGCAGGTTTTACTGGGTCGTGGCGATAAAGTGGACACCATTGCCATACGGGTGAATGAACCGCTCAAACTTCCCCGGTTTTCAACCGTTTTGCGTGATCCCAGCGAGTATACCAATGTCGAGCGCGGATTACGCGAAGCCACCCGCGGCTATTACATCGACTCTTGGCGCGATCAGTACAGCGCGTATGAAACAGCGTTGCGGGTCGAACGCACCATGATCCGCATCATTCTGGCCATTGTGATCGCCATCACCGCCATGAATATCATTTCCGGTTTGGTGATGCTGTCCAAAAACAAGGCGCGCGACATCGCCATACTGCGCACCATGGGCGCGACGCGCGTGTCTATCATGCGCGTTTTCTTGATGATTGGCGCCATGATTGGCGTGTTAGGCACGATTGTTGGATTGATCTTAGGCACATTGTTCGCGCTTTATATCGAGCCCCTGCAAGTCTTGGTTGAGCGCATTTTTGGCGTGTCGGTGTTTGATGCAGAGGTCTATGCGTTGTCGACGCTGCCAGCACGCATGGAAATCGGCGAGGTGATCTTTGTCGGCGTATGGGGATTATTCATGTCCTGCATTGCGGCATTGCCGCCGGCATGGAACGCCGCGCGCCTTGATCCGGTGGAGACGCTGCGCAATGAGTAACGCCAACGGGGCAGCACCCGCCTTGCATGTCAAAGGGTTGCGCAGGGTTTATCAAACCGAAGCGCAAACGCTCGAGGTTCTGCGCGGCGTTGATATTGATGTGTACCCAGGAGAAATCGTCGCGCTGGTCGGCCCGTCGGGTTCGGGCAAATCTTCACTTTTGCATGCGGCGGGATTGCTGGAACAACCCACGGCCGGCGAGGTTTGGATCAATGGGCGATCAGCGCTGGATCTGCCTGATGTGGAGCGCACGCGCGTACGTCGCCAACATGTGGGCTTCATCTATCAATTTCACCATTTGCTGCCCGAGTTTAACGCCCTCGAGAACGTGGCCCAGCCCCAATTGATCGCTGGGGCGAGCCCGCGCCAAGCGCAAAGCCGCGCGCGTGAGCTACTGGACATGGTGGGGTTGGCCGAACGCCTGACACACCGCCCGTCACGTCTGTCAGGCGGGGAACAGCAACGGGTGGCGTTTGCGCGCGCACTGGCCAATAGACCCACAGTCTTGTTGGCCGATGAGCCGACCGGTAATCTTGATCCCGCCACCACCACCGTGGTGTTCGATCATTTGCGTGACCTGGTCCATGCGCAGAATGTGGCGGCGCTTGTGGCCACGCATAATATCGCACTGGCCGACGCCATGGACCGCACCTTTGTATTGGAAGATGGCCGGCTTTCCGAGCGCTCTGTCTAGCCTCACAATCTATCCACAACTAACGCTCCGTGTTTTGGCTTCGTTCCAAGAATCGGCTTGCGCCGACTCACTTTGGGCGATAGGAACAAAGATGGAACGGAGTGTGGGATGACTCAACAAGCTTTTGTCCATTTGCGTTGCCGCTCGGCGTATTCGATTTTGGAAGGGGCGCTGCAACCGGGCGAAATCGCGCAATTGTGCATGGATCGCCGGCAACCTGCCGCGGCGGTGACTGACACCAATAATTTATTTGGCGCGCTTGAGTTTTCCGAGGCGATGAGCGCCAAGGGCGTCCAGCCGATTATCGGCATAACGCTCAATGTCCATGCCATTTTGGCGGATGGAGAACGCTTGGAGGGCGCGTTGGCGCTGCTCGCACAAAGCGAGACGGGCTATTTGCGCCTGATGACCTTATCGTCTTCTGCCTATCTAGACGCCAATGGCGAAGAGCCGTCAGTGCGTCTGGATGCGGTATTGTCGGATACGACCGGACTGATTGGGCTCACCGGCGGGCCCGATGGGTTGATCAACCAGATCATTGAAGCCGGGCATCCCAAGATTGCGCGTGATTTGCTGGGCGAAATGGCGCGCGCCTTCCCCGATCGGCTGTATGTCGAGCTCCAGCGCCACGGAACCGAGCGCGAAAAGCAGGTGGAGCCCACACTTCTAGAGTTTGCGGTGGATCTTGATTTGCCCGCAGTGGCGACCAACGAACCTTATTTTGCAACACCGGACAAACACGAAGCCCATGATGCGCTGTTATGTGTCTCGGACAGTACGTTTTTGTCCGTTGCGGAGCGTCGGCGGGTCACGCCCCAGCATCATTTTACCTCCACAGAGGAGATGATGGCGCGCTTCGCCGACTTGCCCGAGGCCATCGCCAACACTGTGGACATTGCCCAGCGGTGTGCGTTTCGGGTGACGCCGCGCGCGCCAATTCTGCCGCGCTTCACCGGTGAGCATGGACGCGATGAGGCCGAAGAACTGCGCGCTCAAGCCGAGGAGGGGCTGCGACAGCGCTTGAAGTCTATTGGGGCGACCGCCCCTGAACAGGAGTATTGGGATCGGCTCAAGCACGAGCTCGACGTGATCGTGCAGATGGGCTTTCCCGGCTATTTCCTAATCGTGGCGGACTTCATCAAATGGGCGAAGGCGCACAATGTGGCGGTCGGTCCTGGTCGGGGCTCGGGCGCCGGTTCGCTGGTGGCTTGGTCACTGACCATCACCAATTTGGACCCCTTGCGGTTCGGGCTGCTGTTCGAGCGGTTCTTGAACCCTGAGCGCGTGTCAATGCCCGACTTCGATATTGACTTCTGCCAGGAGCGGCGGGGTGAAGTGATCGACTATGTCCAACGCAAATATGGCGCGGACCGGGTGGCGCAGATCATCACATTCGGCAAACTGCAGGCGCGCGCGGTGGTGCGTGATGTGGGCCGGGTCATGCAATTGCCCTTGGGCCAGGTGGATCGATTGGCTAAAATGGTGCCCAACAACCCCGCCGATCCTGTGACGCTCAGTCAAGCCATCGCCGGCGAGCCGCGCCTCCAGGCTGAACGCGATCGTGAGCCCGAGGTCGCGCGGCTATTGTCCACCGCGCTGCAATTGGAAGGGCTGTATCGCAACGCCTCAACGCACGCAGCCGGTGTCGTGATTGGTGATCGGCCGTTAACCGAGTTGGTTGCGCTTTATCAGGACCCGCGGTCTGACTTGCCGGCCACTCAGTTCAACATGAAGTGGGTGGAGCGCGCGGGTCTGGTGAAATTTGACTTTTTGGGCCTCAAGACCCTCACCGTGATCGAGCGCGCGTTGAGCTTTTTGAGGGCGCGCGGCGTCGACATTGATCTGGACGCCATTCCGTTTGACGATCCACCCACTTTCCACCTGTTGTCGTCGGGTGCGGCGATCGGGGTGTTCCAATTGGAAAGCACGGGCATGCGCGAGACTCTACGCAAGATGCGGCCCGACAAAATCGAAGACATTATCGCGCTGATTTCGCTCTACCGGCCGGGGCCGATGAAGAACATCGACCTTTATGTGGATCGTAAGTTTGGTCGGGCGCCCATCGACTATCTCCATCCCACGCTCGAGCCGGTGCTCAAGGAGACCTACGGGGTCATCATCTACCAAGAACAGGTGATGCAGATCGCCCAGATTTTGTCCGGATTCTCGCTCGGTGAAGCCGACCTGTTGCGCCGCGCCATGGGGAAAAAAGACCGGGACGTTATGGCCAAGCAAAAAGCTCGGTTCTTGGATGGCGCGCGTGAGCGCGGAGTTGATGACGCGCGCGCATCCGAGATCTTCGATCTTGTGGAGGAGTTTGCCGGATATGGCTTCAACAAAAGCCACGCGGCCGCTTATGCCCTGATCGCCTACCAAACAGCCTATTTGAAGGCCAATTACCCCGTGGAATTCATGGCGGGGCTGATGAGTCTGGATATCCACGCCACGGAGAAATTGGCAGGGCTGGTGCAGGAGGCTCGCCGTTTGGACGTTGAGGTGCGTCCGCCCGATATCAACGCCTCTGAAGCCGATTTCACGGTGGAAGATGGCACAATCCGCTATGCCCTTGGCGCGCTTAAAAATGTGGGCGAAACGGCAACCGCGCTGCTTGCGGACGAGCGCAAGACGAACGGCCCGTTCCAGTCGCTCGGCGATTTTGCGGCGCGCGTGGACGCCAAGGCTGTTAACAAACGCATGTTCGAGACAATGGCGCGCGCGGGCGTCTTTGACAGTGTTAACACCAATAGAGCTGAGATTCTGGCTTCGGCGAGCGCAGTGATTGGTGAGGCCCAGGCGGTGCATGCTGAGCGCGAAGCGGCGCAGAATAATCTGTTTGCTGATGCGCCCTCTCAGTCTTTAGATCCGCGCCGCATCAAGGCAGAGCCTTGGCCAGCCGATAAGGCTTTGGAGGAAGAACGCACGGCAATTGGATTTTTCCTGTCCGGTCACCCGTTGGAAGTGGTGGAGGGCGCCTTGCGCCGGCAGGGCGTGGCCTTTTTCGCTGATCACGCCAATTTGGCGCGCGAGGGACGGGCGCGCATCAAAGTGTGCGGCGTTGTCCAGCGCCGGCAGGAGCGGCGCTCGGCGCGCACCCAGGAAACTTTTGCTTTTTTGGGCCTGTCCGATCCCACCGGGGAATTTGAAGCTTTGGTTCCGCCCGATTTGCTGGCTTCTTCGCGCGATGCTCTCGAAGTTGGCGCGCGGGTTGTCTGCCGCGCGCGATTGGACGTTCGCGATGGCGCAGCGCGCATTATTCTAGAGGATGTGCAGGCTTTGGACGATGCGTTGGCGGGGTCCTACGGCGGAGTGCGGGTCTTTTTGCGCGACGCACAGGCCATGGAGTCACTCAAAGCCCAACTTGAAAGTCTCGGCCAGGCCAAGCCGGGCGGAACCGGTTTGATCCGCGTTGTGGTGCGGGCGCAAACCGGTCATGAGGTGGAGCTGGCCTTGCCTGGCGTCCACCCTGTGGATGGTCCAGCCCGCGCTGCTCTGAAAGTCACGCCTGGCGTCACAGCGATTCAGGAGCTCTGATCGTGGCGGTCCACCTGCTTGCCATGGTCTGAACCTGGTCCATGCGCGGCGTTTGGCGGGCCGTCGCAATAGCGCGCGGGCGCCGCGATGTGCCGATATTGTCGCCGGTGCTTGCGCATTGCAAATCTGGCCCCTATAAGGCGGCCATTCCTCACGCAGACATTGGGCGCACTGCGTCCGTCCGGTCCAGCCATTTGGCTCGGCGCGTCTGCGGCGGTTAACCGGAGAACGGAGCAGAACATCATGGCGTTGCCAGACTTTTCCATGCGCCAGCTACTCGAAGCTGGCGTCCATTTCGGCCACCAAACCCACCGGTGGAATCCGAAGATGCGTCAATACATTTTTGGCGATCGTGAAAACATTCATATCATTGATTTGTCGCAAACGGTTCCGCTGTTGCATCAAGCCTTGCTCAAGGTGCGTGAAGTTGCCGCGAGCGGTGGTCGGATCTTATTTGTGGGCACGAAGCGCCAGGCGTCAGAGCCTGTTGCGGCCGCCGCCCGCCGTTGTGCGCAATATTATGTCAACCATCGTTGGCTCGGTGGCTCAATGACGAACTGGCGCACAATCTCCAACTCCATCGCTCGCTTGCGCGAGCTCCAGGGGCTTTTGGAGCAGGATGGCCCCACTGGGCTGACCAAGAAGGAGCTTCTGCGACTCACCCGCGAGTATGAAAAGCTGGAACGTTCGTTGGGCGGCATTAAGGAAATGGGCGGCGTGCCGGATTTGATGTTCGTGATTGACACGAACAAAGAAGCGATTGCGGTCAAAGAGGCGCGCAAGTTGAACATTCCCGTGGTGGCTGTGGTCGACACCAATTGCGACCCGGACGAGGCCGACTATCCCGTTCCGGGCAATGACGATGCGTCGCGGGCCATTGCACTGTATTGCGAATTGGTGGCGGACGCGGTCCTCGACGGCATCGCCGAGAGCCAGGCGTCGCTGGGCGTCGATCTTGGAGAGGCCGTGGACCCTGTAATGGACCCCAGTCTCGCGGGAGACGACGGAGCGAATACTGACGGTCCAGAAGCCGAGCCAGTGGACGAAGCCGCATTGGTTGACGACGGACAAGCCGATGCACAAAGCGCCACGCCCGTAGAAACTCTTGAGGACGGCGAGGCCAAAAAAACCGCAACCAACGGCGAAGCAGCTTAGTAGGACAATCGCACGGCCCAGGTCGTGCATGGCGCAATGGCGGTCCCAAACCGCAACGAGGTCGGAGAAGAGTAGTTATGGCGGAAATCACAGCGACACTGGTTAAAGAACTGCGTGATAAAACCGGCGCTGGCATGATGGACAGCAAAAAGGCTTTGGTCGAAACCCAAGGCGATGTGGAAGCGGCCATTGACTGGCTGCGCGCAAAAGGGTTGTCGAAAGCCGCGAAAAAAGCAGGCCGGGTCGCGGCCGACGGATTGGTTGGCGTGGCCACCAAAGACGGCGTGGGCGCTATTGTTGAAGTCAATAGCGAAACGGATTTTGTGGCGCGCAACGAAGCCTTTCAAAATGTGGTGCGCGAAATCACAAATCTGGCCGTGGACGTCAATGGCGATGTCGACGCTCTGGCCAATATCACCATGGCCAACGGCAAAACTGTTGCAGATACGCTCACTGAACTGATTGCCACGATCGGTGAGAACATGACCTTGCGGCGCGCCGCCACACTGAACGTGAAAAACGGCGCTGTGGCCGAGTACCTGCACACACCCACCGCAGACGGTCTTGGCCGCATTGGCGTGATTGTAGCCCTCGAGTCCGAGGCCGACCCCGGCGCCTTGCGCGAACTGGGCCGGAAGATCGCCATGCATGTTGCTGCCGCCTCTCCGCTCTCAGCGCGCGTTGAGGACTTGGATCCGGCCACACTGGATCGAGAGCGCACGGTTTTGTCTGAACAAGCACGCGCTTCGGGCAAACCCGAGGCCATCATCGAAAAAATGGTCGAAGGCCGGTTGCAGAAGTTTTACGAAGAATCGGTTCTGCTCGAGCAAGTTTTTGTCATTGATGGCGAAAACCGTGTGAAAGACGTTCTTCAAAAAGCGGCCGGCGATTTGGGATCACCAGTCGAATTGGTGGGATTTGCCCGATTTGCCTTGGGCGAAGGACTGGACAAAGGCGAAGAGGACTTCGCTGCCGAAGTCGCTGCCGCAGCAGGAAAGGCGTAAGCCATGACCGACGAGAGGGGTGCTCCAACCGACATTGTGACCGCCCCTCGCGTCGCGGCGCCGGGCCGGGCGATTTACAATCGGGTGTTGGTTAAAATCTCTGGCGAAGCCCTCATGGGTGACCAGTCATACGGCATTGATTTGGCCACCACTGATCGTATTGCGTCTGATGTGGTCGAAGCGCTCAGCCTTGGCATTGAAGTTTGCCTGGTGATTGGCGGGGGGAACATATTCCGCGGCCTTTCGGGAGCGGCCCAAGGCATGGAGCGCGCCTCGGCAGACTATATGGGCATGTTGGCCACTGTGCTTAATTCGCTGGCAATGCAAAACGCGCTGGAGAACCGAGGCCTGGAGACGCGCGTGATGTCCGCCATCCCCATGATGGCGGTGAGCGAGCCCTATATTCGCCGGCGCGCTCTGCGCCACATGGAAAAGGGTCGCGTGGTGATTTTCGCGGCCGGCACGGGTAATCCGTTTTTCAGCACGGACACCGCCGCGGCCTTGCGCGCTGCTGAAATGGGGTGTGATGCGCTGTTGAAGGGCACGCAGGTTGACGGCGTCTATAGCGACGATCCGCGTAAGTCTTCAGGCGCCACGCGTTACGAGCAATTGAGCTATCTGGAGGTCCTCTCAAGGGACCTGCGTGTGATGGACGCCACCGCCATCAGCTTGATGCGCGAGAATGACGTCCCCATCGTCGTGTTTTCGATTCATGAAACAGGCGGGCTGTCAAAAGTGTTGCAAGGCAAAGGGGTTTGCACTGTGATTGGCGAAAGGCCCGTTGAACCGGCCGCCCAATCTTAGACAGGATGACCCCCATGACAGAAGCGATCGATTTCGACCTTAAAGATTTGCGCCGACGCATGGATGGAGCGCTGAGCGCACTCAAACATGACTTTGGCGGTTTACGCACCGGCCGAGCGTCAATCTCGCTATTGGAGCCGGTTACGGTTGAGGCCTATGGCTCTGCCATGCCCATCACACAGGTTGCCACCGTGAATGTCCCGGAACCGCGGATGCTTTCTGTCCAGGTGTGGGATAAGGCGATGGTGGCGGCGACGGACAAGGCGATCCGCAATGCGGGATTGGGGCTGAACCCGGTCATGGACGGCCAGACCTTGCGCATTCCCATCCCGCCCTTGAACGAGGAACGGCGTGCAGAATTGGCGAAGCTGGCGGCTCAGTACGCGGAAAAGTCGCGGGTCGCTGTACGCAATGTGCGTCGCGATGGCATGGATCAACTTAAGAAACTCGAAAAAGCTGGTTCGATCAGTGAGGACGAACTGAAGGAACGATCTGACCAGGTGCAGAAATTGACCGACGAGTTTGTTGGTAAAGTTGATGAACAACTGAAATCCAAAGAGGAGGAAATCATGCAAGTCTAGCCATGAGGCTGGATTTGGATGGTTTGCGAAGCTGGTGGCGAACGCTCCGCGACACGTTGCGATAATTATGGACGGCAACGGCCGTTGGGCTAAGCGGCGGTCGCGCCCGCGTGCATTCGGTCATAAGCAAGGCGTCGAGGCCGTTCGCCGTACCGTTAAGGCGGCGGGTGATTTGGGCATTCGCTGGCTGACTTTGTTCAGTTTTTCCACCGAGAATTGGCGCCGCCCCAAGGACGAAGTGGGATATCTCTTCCAATTGATGCGGGACTATGTGAACGCCGAGCTCCATCGATTTATTGAGGAAGGCATCCGCATTCGGGTGATTGGCGTGCGCGATGGCCTCGACTCGGCATTGCTCGAACTTATTGAGCGCGCTGAGGCAAGCACCGCGCACAACACCGAATTTAATCTTGTGATCGCCTTCAATTATGGTGGGCGTAGCGAGATCGCGCGCGCAGCGCGGCAATTGGCGCAGGACGTGGCCAATGGCGACATGGAAATTGCCGACATCGACGAAGCGGCTTTTGCCCAGCGGCTGGATACGGCGGCAATCCCCGACCCGGACCTGCTCATTCGCACCAGCGGAGAACAACGCGTCTCAAATTTCCTGCTCTGGCAGTGCGCCTATTCTGAGTTGGCGTTTCTTGACGTGCTTTGGCCTGATTTCGACTACGATCATTTTGCCTCGGCGCTCGAAGATTATGCCCGTCGGGAACGGCGGTTTGGTGACGTGGCCGCCCCGATCGAGGCCGGCCATGTCCAGTCGTAGCAATTCCTTGAGCAGGCTCGGCAATGACAATTTGCGTTTGCGAATTGTGTCATCCTTGGTGCTGGCCCCCGCGGCCTTGGCCATCACTTGGGTTGGTGGGCCAGCGTTTGCCGGCATGGTCGCCGCGGCGGGCGTGATTTTGGCCCAAGAATGGACTCGCATGTCCGATCCTCACGGGCCAGACTTGGCGTTTGCATTGACCGCGGGCGCGGCGGCCGGGGGGGTGATTGCCGCGTCGGCCCAACACGTTGAGCATCACATGGTCATCGCCTTAGCATGGATTGGCGTGTGCGTCGCTTTGGGGGTCATTGTGTTTTGGCGACGGGGAAAAGCGCGCGATAGCGCCTTCGGCATCATTTATATCTCCGCGCCTTGCGTGGCGTTGGTGTGGATGCGCCTTCAACCCGATGGCCGCGGCGCTGTAATGACCGCATTCCTATTTGCCGCTGTTTGGGGTGCGGATATTGGCGCTTACGCGGTGGGCCGTTTGGTGGGCGGCCCACGTCTCGCCCCAAAGGTCAGCGAGAACAAAACTTGGGCGGGTTTCATCGGTGGTGTGACACTTGGCGGCCTGGCCGCTTTGGGTGCAGCCATGATAATTGGGTGGCCTCAATCAATTGCGCCAATCATGTTGGGTGGATTGGCGCTTGCCGCCTTTGGAATGGCTGGCGATCTCTTGGAGTCCGCCATTAAGCGCCATTTCGGCGTCAAAGACTCTGGCGCGCTGATCCCAGGCCATGGCGGACTGTTGGATCGAGTTGACGGTTTGATGTTGGCCACTGTGGCGATGGTGGTTTGGATTGCAGGTATCGCTGCCCTGACGAACCGGAGCGGGACAGGAGCTTTATGACCCAACTTGCCCACCGCCACGATGTCAGCGCTCGAGAAACAGTGGCGGCAGCGCGCCTGGCTCCCGCGCCCTGGCGCAGCGTGAGCATATTGGGCGCCACCGGGTCAGTTGGCCGCGCCACGCTTGATCTGATCGCCACTGCCCGCGATCAGCATGGCCCCGACGCCTTTCCCATCATCGCCATGACCGCCAATGGCAATTGGAGAGAGTTGGCAAAACTCGCATCTGCCTTCCGCCCGCAACGCGCCGTTGTGGCCGACGAGACCGGTTATGCGCCATTGAAGGAAGCGCTTGCGGGCTGCGGCGTTGAAGTGGCCGCTGGCGCCGACGCGGTGTGCGAGGCGGCCCGGATGCCCGCCCAATGGATCATGTCGGCGATTGTGGGCGCGGCGGGATTGGCGCCCACACTGGCGGCGGCTGAAGGTGGGGGTGCGATCGCACTGGCCAACAAGGAAAGCCTTGTGTGCGCCGGTGAGACTGTTATGGGCGCCATCGCAAAGGTCGGGGGCGTCTGCCTGCCTGTTGATTCTGAGCATAACGCCATTTTTCAGGTGTTGGGCGGCGCCAGCGCCAATCATGTGGAGCAGTTGACGCTTACCGCCTCGGGCGGACCGTTTCGCACTCTTAGCCTTGAATTGATGACCGATGTGACGCCCGAACAAGCGTGCGCCCATCCCAACTGGTCCATGGGCGCAAAAATCTCGGTGGATTCCGCCACCATGATGAATAAGGGCCTCGAGTTGATCGAGGCCTTGCACGTGTTTGGCGTGGCGCCAAGCCAGCTTGAGGCCGTCGTGCATCCCCAATCGGTGGTTCACAGCCTTGTGTCATTCACGGACGGGTCGGTGCTAGCTCAGTTGGGAGCGCCGGATATGCGCATTCCCATTGCCTACACGTTGTCATGGCCGGAACGGATGATCACGCCATCCCCGCGACTCAATCTCACTGAGATCAAAGCATTGACGTTTGAACGGCCCGACCTTGATCGCTTTCAGTGCTTGGCTTTGGCGCGTGATGCCATGAGCTTGGGCGAGCGCGCGTGCGCAGCGCTCAACGCAGCAAATGAAGTTGCAGTGGCGCGCTTCCTTGACCGACGTCTCGGGTTTCTTGATATTTCAAAAGTGGTGTCGCAAACGCTGGAGTTGGCCCAACGGGCGTTCCCATTGTCAGGCGGCGCTGAAAATCTCGATGAGATTTTAACGATCGATGCATATGCTCGACGCCTCGCCGGTGAAGCCGCCGACGAGATTGGCCGCTAGAAAGGACGACAGTCATGATTGAAAGCGTGCCGCTCCCGATCCTAGCGCTCCTCGTTTTCCTGCCCGTTTTTTCGTTGATCGTCGTCGTGCATGAAGGTGGGCACTTTTGGGCGGCGCGTGCGTGCGGCGTGACAGTCGAGGCGTTTTCCATTGGCTTTGGCCCAGCATTGGTAAAGTGGACCGATAAGCGCGGCACCGAATGGCGGATCTCAGCCATTCCACTAGGCGGCTATGTCAAATTTTTAGGCGACGCCAACGCAGCCAGTACGCCTGACCGCGAAGAACTCGCGCGATTGCGCTATGAGTTTGAGCGCGAACACGGTGAGGGATCCGCGTCGGGGTGTTTTCACTTCAAGCCGGTTTGGCAGCGCGCCATTGTGGTGGTCGCAGGACCGTTCATGAATTTCGTCTTGGCGGTGGTCTTGTTTGCTGGTCTTTACATGACTGTGGGTGAGGCCTACCGGCCCGCGGTGGTCGCTGAGGTGACCGAAAACGGCGCAGCCAAGGAAGCTGGCATTCTGCCGGGTGACATCATTCGATCGATTAATGGCGGCAAGGTTCGAGGCGTTCGGGATATCCGTGAATTGGTTGCACTCCAGTCAGGTCAAACCGTGAGCGTTGTGGTCGAGCGTAATGGCGAAGATTTGCGTCTGGATGCTCACATACAGCGGGCGAGTGAAGAGATTTCCGTAGCCAACCGGCCCGTTTCGCTGGGTGAATTGGGCATATTGGTTCGCGAAGATCAGGTCTTCGTCCGATATGGTCCGTTTGGCGCATTGGCTGAAGGTGTTGAGCGCACACAGCGCACTATTGTCAGCTCGTGGATATTCCTCAGTCGGCTGGTCACGGGAAAAGAAAGCATTAACGCGCTCACAGGCCCATTGGGTATGGGGCAGCTTGCGGGCATGGGCGCCGAAGCAACGATTGACGATGGGAAACAGCAGGGACAGAATTTTGGCCAGATCGCAATCAATGTAACAGTTTTTGCGTTACAGTTGGCCGCGTTTTTGTCGATTAGTGTGGGGTTCATCAATCTTTTGCCCATACCGATGCTCGACGGGGGACACTTGATGTATTACGCGTATGAAGCGGCGACGGGACGTCCTCTCGGCGAGGCCGCACAAGAGTGGGGATACCGTATAGGGCTAGCCTTGGTGTTGGGATTCATGCTGTTCGTAACCCTCAACGATGTTCGTTGGTTAGGTGCGTTCGGCGGGGCCCTTAGCGGGACGTCCTAAGAGCGTACATAAGGCGGGACAGGAAACATGCAGCAGCACGTAGTTCGCCAGGTGGTGTGCAGCCTGATATTAAGTTTGGGGATGATTGCGGGGGCGGCAATCTCACAGCCTGCGCCGGCGCAGGCGCAATCGCGAGACATCATTCGAACCATTCTGGTCGAAGGCAATCAACGCATCGAGGCGGCGACCGTCCTGTCCTACCTGACGGTTCAACCAGGTTCTCCGTTTTCGCCGGCGCAAATCGACACGTCCCTGAAAGTACTCTTCGCTACTGGCCTATTTGCCGACGTGGCGTTCGAGCGCCGTGGCGACATACTCGTGGTGCAAGTGGTGGAAAACCCCATCATCAACCAGGTGATTTTTGAGGGTAATCGCTCTGTCGGGGACGATAGACTGTCCGAAGAAATTCAGGCGCAGCCGCGCGCAATTTTTACCCGCGCCCGCGTCCAGGCCGATATTCAACGCATGATCCAAATTTACCGCCAATCCGGCCGGTTCGCTGCGCAGATTACGCCTAAAGTGGTCGAACAGCCCCAAAATCGGGTGGACTTGGTATTTGAGATTTCCGAAGGTCCAGTGACCGGCGTGCGGGCGATCAATTTCATCGGCAACCGTGATTTTTCAGACCGCAAATTGCGCGGCGAGGTGCTGACCTCAGAGTCCAAATTTTGGAAATTCTTCAGCGCCAATGACAATTATGATCCCGATCGTCTCGAGTATGACCGTGAATTGTTGCGCCAGTTCTACACTGATCGCGGGTATGCGGACTTCAGCGTGTTGTCAGCAGTGGCCGAATTGACCCCGGATCAGGAAGATTTCTTCATCACATTCACGGTTGATGAGGGCGAGCAGTATCGCTTCGGCACCGCCACCGTAACCACTGAGCTCGACACCCTCGATGGTGAACGCCTGGCGCGGATTCTCCCGATTGAAGAAGGCAAGCTCTATCAAGCTAGCCGGATTGAAGACGCCGTGGACTCGCTGACCTTCGCCGCAGGTTCTGCAGGTTATGCGTTTGTCGATGTCCGTCCGCGCATTGAACGTGATCGCGAAAACCGCGTGATCAACGTGAATTTCGAACTGCGCGAAGGCCCGCGGGTGTACATTGAACGCATTGATGTGGTCGGCAATACCCAAACACTTGATCGCGTCATTCGTCGTGAACTGCTGTTGGTCGAGGGCGATGCGTTTAATCGAGTCTTAGTCAACCGCTCGCGCAATCGCGTCCGGGCTTTGGGCTTCTTTAAGGAAGTGGAGATCGAGGAAATCCCGGGATCTCAACCCGACCGCGTGGTGTTAGAGACCGCTGTTCAAGAACAGCCCACTGGCGAACTTTCCTTTGGCGCCGGTTTCTCCTCGGTGGACAACTTCTTGTTCGACATGTCTGTGACGCAGCGCAATTTGCGCGGTCGCGGTCAGTTTCTCCGCTTGCGCGTCCAGGCCAGTTCGCGGCGGCAAACTTATGATATCCGCTTCACCGAGCCACGCTTTACGGGACGCAATCTCGCCGCGGGCTTTGAATTGTTCAGCGTCACTCAGGACTTTCTGCAGGAGGCTGGTTTCCGGACACAATCCACCGGCGGCAGCTTGCGTCTCGGTTTTCCCGTGTCGGAGAATGCATCGTTGGCGCTGCGCTATACCGCTCGCAATGACGATGTGAATTTCCTGTCATCAAGCGCGTTTGGCGATCTGACCAATGAGGAGGGGTCGCGCTTCATTTCGCAGCTCGGCTACACGCTGAATTGGGACCGCCGGAACAATCCCATTCAGCCAACCCGTGGCTTCGTCACGGGGATCAGTCAGGATTTAGCCGGCGTGGGCGGCGATGTGCAATTCCTGCGCACCCAATTCGATGGCACGGTCTATCGCGGGCTTCTGCCTGATGTGATCGCCAGTCTGTCGGCAAGTGCTGGCTATGTGGCCGAATGGGGCGGAGATGAAGTGCGCCGCACGGACCGCTTCTTCAAAGGTGGCTCGACGTTCCGCGGCTTTGACGCTTTGGGTCTAGGCCCGCGCATTGTTCAGGTGGACACGGACACCGGTGAAGTGATCCAAAGCCTTGATTCACTCGGCGGTCAACTTTTCGCCATAGGCACCGCCGAACTTAGCTTCCCGACGTTCTTGCCCGAGCAGTACGGTGTGAAAGGCGCATTGTTTACCGAGTTCGGGACCCTGGGCGTCGTCGATGAAGACGATTTGGATGATCCGCGCTTTGAGATCCGAGATGACTTGTCGTTGAGAGCTTCTGCAGGCATAAGCATATTCTGGGATTCGCCGCTCGGGCCAATCCGCTTCGACTTCTCGGAAATCCTTGCGAGAGAAGACTATGATCGGACCGAAACGTTCCGCTTCAGCACCAGCACGCGTTTTTAACCACAGGGGGACTTTCCTAATGATGAAAACGTTAACCACCGCGACTATCGCCGCTTTTGCCATGCTGGCCGCTCCTGTGGCCGCCATGGCGCAATCTACTGTCCTCGTGATGGACTCCAACCGTGTCCTGAACGAGTCCCAAGCCGGTGAGAGCATCCGTGAACAACTTAAGGCCATCAGCGAAGAAATGATTGCTGAGCTTCAGGCTGAAGGCAGCCCGCTCAACACCGAGTTCGAATCATTTCAAGCTGAAGTTTCAGCCTTGAGTCAGGATGCGCTCCAAGAGAACGAAGAGATCCAACAAAAATACGTTCAGTTGGGTCAAAAAGCTCAGCAGTTCCGCATCAGCGAGCAAATCAAAGCCCGGGAATTGGTCGCAACCCGCATTCAAGCCATGCGTCCAGTTCGTGAAGCTCTCGAAACGATTTTGCAAACGGTCGTTGACGAGCGCGGCGCTGACATCCTGATTGAGCGCGAAGTGCTGATCTATGCGGGCGATCAGGTGGACATCACCGACACCGTGATTGAACGCCTGAACGCTCAAGTCAGCACTGTCACCGTCGAGCGCGTTCGCATTGAACGCACCGAAGGTGAAGGATCTGAGTAACTTGACCTCCATGATGGCGGGCTCCAATGGCTGATTCTCGTTTTTACCAGTCACTGGGACCGCGCCGTCTTTCTGAACTAGCCGCCATCATTGGCGCGCAGGACTTGACGAGCGACGAGGCCGATCGTGAAATTCGATCGGTCTCAGCTCTGGCGACGGCCCAAGACGGCTCCCTCACATTCTTTGATGACGCTAAGCGTCGCGACGATTGGTCGGTAGCCAGGCCAACGGCATGTGTGGTGAGCGAAGCCAATGCGGAATTGGTGCGCGCGGCCGATGGCGTTCCGTTGATTGTTCGGCGACCCCAACCGGCATTCGCTCTAGCCAGCCGCAAACTCGTTCAGCCTAAACCCATGTGGGACGAAGACGAGCGTGAAAAACATCCACCCACCATCGATCGGACGGCAAAAATCGCGCCCGGCGTGATCCTTGGCGCGGGCGCCCGCATCGGCGCGGGTTGTGTTTTGGAACCGGGCGTCGTGATTGGACCGGGCGTGGTGCTGGCTGACAACGTTCGAGTGGGAGCCAATGCGGTGGTCACATTTGCCGATGTGGGCGCGGGCAGCCAGATCCATGCCGGCGCACAAATTGGGGACGCTGGGTTTGGTCTAGCGTTTGACGACCAAGGGCCTTTGGATGCACCCCACTTTGGCGCGGTGTCCATCGGCGAGCGCGTGACGATCGGTTGCAACACTACCATCGACCGCGGCCGGTTTGACAACACGGTGATCGGCGACGACAGCAAAATCGACAATCTGGTTCAGATTGCCCACAATGTTGTCATTGGGCGCAGTTGCGTGATCGCCGGTTGCTGTGGTCTAGCTGGGAGCGCTGTGCTGGGTAATGGCGTTATGCTCGGTGGTGCAGTGGGTGTAGCCGACCACGTGTGTATTGGTGACGGTGCTCGATTGGCGGCGGCAGCCTATCTCATGCGCGACGTCCCGCCAGGTGAAACCTGGGCCGGTGGCCCGGCAAAACCGATTCAAAGCTTTTTCCGCGAGGTGGCGGCGCTGGCGCGTTTGGCGCGCCGCCCGGCGGCAAATAACAAGGAAACAGCATGACCTTGGCCAGTCCGAGTTCAGAGGCGCAGGACGATCAGGTCACAATCGCGCCTGATGAAGTCCTCAACCTCCTTCCTCACCGATATCCATTCTTGCTCGTGGATCGCGCCGAAAATTATGAGGCGATGCGCTCCATTATCGGGGTGAAATGCGTCACGGCGAACGAACCGTTTTTTCAAGGTCATTTTCCGGGCCGGCCGATTATGCCGGGTGTGCTGGTGATTGAGGCCATGGCGCAAACCGGCGCAATTTTGATGTCCAAGTCGTTGAAGGTCGACGTTTCACGCAACACCGTCTTCTTTATGTCCGTGGACAAAGCACGGTTTCGTTTGCCGGTTCGGCCTGGCGACACGCTGCACATGCCCGTCACAGTGCGATTTGCGCGTCGTGGTGTCTTCAAGTTTTGGGGTGAGGCCAAGGTTAACGGTCAGCGCGCCGCTGAGGCTGAATTTGCGGCCAAGGTTGTCGAGATTTCTTCGTGAGTGTCGACATTGCACCGACCGCCAATGTTGATCCAAAAGCCCAACTGGGCGCAGATGTGGAAATCGGGCCGTTTTGCGTTGTGGGGCCCCTGGTCACGTTGGGTGATCGGGTCAAGTTGTGCACGCATGTGACCATAAAGGGCCGCACCACCATCGGTGAAGACACGATCGTCTATGACCACGCCGTGCTCGGCCGACCACCTCAAGACTTCAAGTACCAAGATGAAGACACAACGCTGATTATCGGTGATCGCAACGTGTTACGCGAGGGTGTCACCATGCATCTGGGCACCGGCGTTGGGCGCGGTGAGACCCGCGTGGGCAGTGACTGCTATTTTATGGTCGCCGCCCATGTGGGCCATGATTGTTTGGTTGGCAATCGTGTGACATTCGCCAATATGGCCACGCTTGGCGGGCACGTCCATGTGGGCGACCAGGTGATTATGGGCGGCCTGAGCGCGGTTCACCAGCAATGTCGCATTGGTCGTCACGCCTTCATTGGTGGGGGCGCCCCAGTGACTGGCGACGTTATTCCCTATGGCATGGTGGACAATCGCGGTTGGCTCGCGGGGCTCAACCTGGTTGGACTGAAGCGGCGGGGATTTTCGCGCGATACGATCCACGATATGCGCACCGCCTACCGATTGTTTTTTGCATCCGAGGGCGCATTCCAAGAACGGGTCGAGGACGCTGCGCGATTGTTTGCCGAAAAGCCGGAAGTCATTGAAATGGTCGACTTTATTAGGGCTCCGGCGCAACGCCCATTATGCGTTCCGGAAAGTCGATAGAGACCGGGCATGGCCAAGCAAGACGGATGGACCAAACTGGCGGTGATTGCTGGCGGAGGGGCGCTACCGCTGCGCATAGCCGACGCGTGCCGTGAACACCGCAATGGTGTTTTTGTGATTGGATTGACAGGTTGGGCCGAGCCAGAAGACCTGGCGCCGTTTGACCACGACTGGGCCAGCGTTGGCGAAATCGGCAAAATCTTGAAGCTATGCGCGGGCCGCGGCTGTGACGCGGTGACGTTTGCAGGCATTGTGCGTCGCCCGGATTTTTCGTCGTTAAAGGTTGATTGGCGCGGCGCAAAGCTGCTGCCTAAAGCCCTCGCGGCGGCCCGCAAAGGCGATGATGCATTGTTGCGGATCATTCTTTCTGTCTTCGAAGACGAAGGATTTTCCGTGATCGGGGCCCATGAGGCCGCCGCTGTATTGGCGGCTCCAGTTGGTCCCATTGGCGCCCTGAGCCCCAATGATGCGCACAAAGCCGATATGGCGAAGGCGTTCGCCGTTGCTCGCGACCTTGGCGCCCACGATATTGGCCAGGGCTGCATTGTTTGCGATGGCTTGGTTCTAGCGGTGGAGGCTCAAGAAGGAACAGACGCCATGCTTGCGCGCGCGGCCAGCTTGCCGGAGGAAATCCGCGGCAGCCCCGACGCATTGCGCGGCGTTCTCGCCAAGCTCGCCAAACCAATTCAGGAACGGCGCATGGACTTGCCCACCGTGGGTGTATCCACCGTCCTTGGCGCCAAACGCGCCGGGCTTGCCGGCATCGCCGTCGAAGCGGGCGGCGCTTTGATCATTGACCGACCAGCCGTAATCGAAGCCGCGGACAAGCATGGGCTGTTTGTTGTCGGAGTGATCCAGGATGACATCGGAGCGCCAACCTCAATACCAGCTGCGTCAAGCGAGGCCCCATCATGACCAATGAGCTTCGACGCGTGTTTATCGTAGCGTCTGAGCCATCTGGCGACTTACTTGGCGCCGAATTGATTGATGAAATTCGTGGGCGCACGAACTCAATCGTTTTTTCTGGCATTGGCGGACGGGCGATGTCTGAGCGCGGGGTCATGTCGGATGTGGACACGTCAGGCCTGCAGACTGTGGGCATACTTGACGGGCTGATGGCCATGACCCACGCCACCAAGGTCGCCAAGGCGGCGGCGGAAGACGCCGTGAAGCACGACCCGGCCATGGCGATTTTGATTGATTCGTGGGGCTTTTCACTTCGGGTGGCCATGGCGATGCGCGCACGCATGCCCGAGCTTAAAATCGTCAAATATGTGGGGCCTCAAGTCTGGGCGTCCCGGTCCAGTCGAGCCAAGCAATTGGCCCAGTGGGTGGATCATCTGCTGTGCATATTTCCATTTGAAACGCAGTATTATGAACCACATGGGCTGGCGTGCACCGTGGTGGGGTACCCGCCCATCTCTCGCGCCCAACCGGGCGATGGTGCGGGATTTCGCAAGCGCCATGGCATCGATACCGATACACCAGTGGTGTTGGCGTTGTTTGGAAGCCGTCCAAAGGAAGTGACCCGAACCGCGCCGGTGTTTGAGGCTGCTTTGGCTCAGATTCAGCGCGCACATCCCAATGTTAAAATTGTAAGTATCGTCTCATCAGGCGTGGCGGAGATGATCGCTGAACGTCGGTCCGATTGGAAGTTTGACGCCCTGATCCTGCCTGAAGACGGCGCTAAGGTGGATGCTTTTGCCGCCGCCGACATTGCGTTGGCTGTGTCCGGGACTGTGACCACAGAAGTGGCGCTGCAAGGCGCGCCGGTGGTCGTGGGATACATCACTGATTGGCTCACATGGAGCATTGCTCGTTCCGGATTTTTGACGACCAAGTATATCACATTGCTGAACGTGATGGCCGATGCGGAGATTGCCCCCGAGTTTGTGCAAACTCGGTGTCGCCCAGGCCTCGTGGCCCAAGCCATCACCGAGCTATTGGATGATCCCGAACGCCGCGCCAAACAGATTGCCGCGCAAAATCGCGCCCTTGATCAAATGGGACGAGGTCATGCGGCTCCCACTGCGATTGCGGCCGATACGGTGTTAGACCTCCTCGACCTGACCGCATGACCCTTCCTAACTCAGCTGAAGCAAATTCGTCGGTTGCAGTCTGCATGCGCACGGTCAGTTTTGGGTGACGCAGCCCCACCTGCTGCGTATGGTGCCACAGCAAAGGCGCTCTCAAGCGCTTTGTGCGCTGACCGAATAACAGATGGTTCGGTCAAATGATCAAAAATTCAGATCGGGTGTCGTAATGGGTGTGATTACTGCCGAATATTTTTGGGGCGAGGCGAGCCCACTCAGCGATGGCGCACTGGAGAAAGCCGCTCGCGACTTGGGCGTTGAGTTGGCCTGCATCCGCGCCGTGACTGATGTTGAGGCGCTGGGCGAGGGTTTCTATTCCAAAAGAAAGAACGGATTAAGACGTCCCAAAATCCTCTATGAATCCCATAAGTTCGGCAAATACACGGATCACAAATACGATAAATCCTACCCGAAATTGTCGACCTCCAATTGGCGCAACAATGTCTACCCGAAGAGTGAAGACGACCGGTTCAAACAAGTTGTTAAAGCGTCTGAGCTTGAGCCGCCTGCCACCGAAGAATATGCACTAATGTCGTGCTCATGGGGTATGTTCCAAGTCTTGGGCATGCATGCCAAAACATTGAAATACAAGGATGTCTTCGATTTCGTCGATCGGATGAAACACTCTGAGGACGAACACCTGGAATGCTTTGTGCGCTTTGTGAAGTACAACAATTTGGACCGGCATTTGCGCGCGCTGGATTTTGCCTCCTTCGCCCATGGCTATAACGGGCCAGCATATAAGCAAAACAAGTACGACACGCGCATGCAAGAGCGCTATGAGTATTATAGCGGCAAGCGCCCTGCGCCGGTGCTCAAGCAAGGCTCGTATGGCGCCGATGTGATCACGCTCCAACGGATGCTGAATGCGGCCGGTTACACGACAGGCGTGGACGGATCATTCGGACCCGGCACGCAAGGCACGGTCATCGAGTTCCAACAGGACAACAATCTTGTTGCCGATGGCATAGTAGGCGCGGGCACATGGGCGGCCTTGGAAACACGCGCTCAGGCTGGACCCGCAACTGCAGCCTATGAAAGCCAAGTGCCTGAGGCGGCTGCGCAAGACGTTGTGCCTGAACCACCCGTGGCCGAAGAGGAACCGCCGGGCCCTGTCGAACGCATGATTCAACGGGGCGAGTCCAAGCCCGTGGACAAGGCGCCAGCGTCTGAGCCCACGGCAACTCAGAAGAAAACAAATTCCAATACCACTGGAACCGTGGTGGGCGGCGGCGTTGCCATGGCTGGCGCGGCGGCGTCACAGGCGGAGAATGTCATCGACGAGGGCAATCGAGCCCTAGAATCGGTCAAAAATCTCTTGGCGAAAATCGAAGGCCACATGGACTGGGTGATCATCGGGGGAGTGGCCATCGTGATTTTCTTCGCCCTGCGCAATTGGTTGGTGAACCGCCGCCGGGACCGCGACGCGATTTAAACCGACGCCCTAAATTGGTAGAGCGACTGTGGCTGTTGCCAAAGCGGCGACACCTTCTGCACGCCCAGTGAAGCCAAGCATTTCGGTTGTGGTCGCTTTGACCGACACCCGATCCTTGCTCAGTTGAAGCACCTCGCCAATGCGCTCGCGCATGACATCGCGATGGGGGCCGATCTTCGGCGCTTCGCAAATCAGCGTGACATCCACATGCGTGACACGGCCACCGCGGGCATGGGCCAAATCATTGGCCTTCTCGAGAAATATCCGAGATTCGGTTCCCCGCCATTGTGGATCCGATGGTGGAAAATGATCGCCAATGTCACCTTCGCCTAGCGCGCCAAATATGGCGTCGGTGATCGCATGCATGCCCACATCGGCGTCTGAATGGCCAAGCAGGCCCGATGTATGGGGGACAGGCACGCCGCAAATCGTCACGTGATCACCTTCGCCAAAGCGATGCACATCAAATCCTTGGCCGGTGCGATACTCCCATTGGCCTGACCGTAAATCCACCTGGGCGGGTCCAAGGCGCTGAGCCAATTGTTCGGCCAATCCAAAATCCTCAGCAACGGTTATTTTGGTGTTGTTGGGCGATCCCAACGCCAACGCCACTCTGTGGCCCGCCGCCTCCGCCACCGCAGCGTCATCGGTTAAGGATCGACCGGAGGCACGACGGTGCGCTTTCAAAATGGTGCTGAACTCAAATCCCTGGGGGGTTTGCGCGCGCCAAAGCCCGTCGCGCGCCACGGTTTCGCCAATGATGCGGTCATCTGGATCCCCTGCGCGCTTCAAGGTATCTGCAATCGGCAAGGCCGCTATCGCTGCGCCGTGCGCCCCAACGGCCTCCACCACGCGATCAATGACATCCGGCGTAATGAACGGACGGGCGGCGTCGTGAATCAAAACCCAATGCGGAGCATGGGCCACCAGACTTTCAAGGCCTTGGCGAACTGAGTCCTGGCGCTCAGAGCCTCCTTCGGCTGGTGATAACAGTTTGGCCTGGTCGGGTCTGGCGATTGCGTTGACCGCCTCATTATAAAGTTCGGAGTCTTCAGGATTGATCACTGCGCGAACCGCGTCGATCTTCGGGTGAGTCAAGAATGCGTTCAGCGCCCAGCTGAGCACGGGTCGGCCAGCAAGGCACTGGTATTGCTTAGGCCGCTCACCGCCAGCGCGTGATCCCCGGCCGGCCGCCACGATCAACGCCGTGATCTGGTTGCCCATGCGCACTCCTCTCATGACTTGACCAATCGTAGCAGCCATCGCACCAAGTGCTGCCATGTTGACCCATATTCGCACCGTACCGATCGATGCACCTGCAATTCTCGCACCCATGTCCGGCGTGACCGATTTGCCGTTCCGCAGATTGGCGCGCCGCTTTGGTGCAGGATTAGTGGTTTCCGAAATGGTTGCCAGCGAAATGTTGGTGAAGGGTAGGGTCGATGTCACCCGGCGCGCCGCAGCTGACGCCGAAATTGCGCCTCGGGTGATCCAACTGGCCGGTCGTGAGGCGCGATGGATGCGTGAAGGCGCTCAGATTGCGGCTGATGCCGGCGCGGATATGATCGATATCAACATGGGTTGCCCTGCAAAACATGTCACCAAAGGCCTGTCGGGTTCAGCCCTCATGCGCGATTTGGATCACGCGCTCCAGCTGATTGAAGCCACGGTGGCCGGGGCGGGTGATGTCCCGGTGACGCTGAAAATGCGATTAGGGTGGGATCACGCATCCCTCAATGCGCCCGATCTGGCAAAACGTGCGCAAAACGCCGGCGTTCAAGCGATCACGGTGCATGGGCGTACGCGTCAACAATTCTACCAGGGCCAGGCCGACTGGAGTGCTGTGCGCGCCACAAAGCACGCTGTCTCCATTCCCGTGATTGTGAATGGCGACATCTCCACGGTGGTTGATGCGCGAACGGCGCTGGTCGCCAGTGGCGCCGATGCAGTGATGATTGGCCGCGCCAGTTATGGCCGTCCCTGGCTTGCCGGCCAGATAGGCGCCGCACTGCGTGGTGAAGCGCCGCCATCAACGCCGACCCTTAGCGAAATCGGGCAGATTGCCTGCGCGCAACTGGCCGAGACGCTCGAACTTTACGGCGGAGTGCTGGGCGTGAAAACATTCCGCAAGCATCTGGCTTGGTATTTGGAACACCTTTGTGACCACATTGGTCAAAGCGAAGTTCGCCGGCTTCGCGGTGGTTTGTGCCGATTACAGGATCCTCAGACGGTGCTGCGCGAACTGGACGCCGTATTCTCCGGCTCGGTCACGACTCACTGCTGTGCGGCTTAATCGCGGACAACTGATGCTAAGCTGCAACACAGCTGTTGATTTTGCGCAACGCTGGCAACACTATCCGTCAGCTGGGGGTTTTTGAAAGCGGAGTTGTGGTGAACAGTCCACTAGCAGCTTGGCAAACTTGGCGTAGCCGACCTCGCCCATGGCGGTCCATGGCGTTCATCGGCGGCTTAGGCCTGGCAAGCCTGGTGTTAAGCGCCGCCGTCGCCTCCATGTTGATCGGCGGTGCGCCCAATCAATCCACGCAAGTGATGTGGGGCGTGGTGCTGGGCGTCAACTTCCTTCTCATTTCTGCGTTGGGCGGGTCCCTGGCGTGGCGCATTGTGCGCATAGCTCGAGCGAAAGACGACAAGAACGCCGCCCCGCGCATGCATTTGCGGTTTGCGGGATTTTTGTCGCTCGCCGCCATCGCCCCCGCCGTCATTGTGGCATTGTTCGTGGGGGCGATTTTTATTCGTTTGATTGACGGTTGGTTTTCTGAGCGCATTGGCGGATCTGTGAATACGATCACAGAGGTCGCGCGCGCTTCTCAGAACGCCGCATTTCGTGAAGTGCGCCAAAAATTGCTGGCCGTTGCGGGCGATCTCAATAATGCCGACGCTGCGCGCGCCATGGAAAGCGAACCGGTCACCTACCGTGAATATCTGCGTCAACAGGCTGTCTACGCCGAAGTCGAGGCGCTTTACATCATCAATAGCGATGGCTCAGTTCTGGTCCGCGTGGAGCGTTCGGAAAATGCTCAATATTATGTCCCGGCGTCAGAGGACTTTGCTCAGGCCAATCAAGGCGAACCACCTGTAGGTTTGGATCGTCAGGATGGGCGATTGCGGGCGCTTGCGCACCTGGATCTGTATCCGGACGCCTATCTTTATTTCGCTGCGCCGCTTGATCCCGAAGTGTTCGCCAGTTTGAAACAAGCCGAAGCGGCTTTTGCTGAATTCCAGGAAACCGCTCTTCGGCGCGACAGCCTCTTGGCATTCTTGGGTGTGATTTATGGCGAGATGACCTTGGTGGTCGTGCTGGGCGCCGCCTGGTTGGGTTTGCGCGCCGCCAGTCGGTTGGTCACGCCGATTGGACAATTGGTTCAAGCCTCAGAACGTGTGGGGCGTGGTGATTTGGATGCGCGTGTGGCGCTGGACGATCGCAGCGACGAAATGGCGGGCCTGTCGCGGACCTTTAATCAAATGACTGAACAATTGGCGTCCCAGCGCGCAGAATTGATCGAGGCGCGTGAAGTGGCCGAGCGGCGCCGCGAATTTACAGAAGCGGTGTTGGCCGGCGTCAGTGCAGGTGTTTTGGGTATCGATCCACAGGGCCGTATCACCCTGGCGAACACATCGGCCATCGTCTTGCTTGGCGCTGAAAGTGAAAATGAATTGATTGGCCGGCCGGCCCAAGAAATGGCGGGTGAATTTGTGGCGCTGATTCAGGACGCGCACCTGGCTGACGGCGTGGCCGAGGGCAATGTGGATCTCGACCGGGACGGCGAAATTGCCAATCTGCGCGTGCGCGCAGCGGCAGCCCAAGACAAATCCGGCGCCGTGGTGGTGACCTTTGACGATATGACCCGGTTGATTTCAGCCCAACGAAGCGCCGCTTGGCGTGATGTGGCTCGGCGCATTGCCCATGAAATCAAAAACCCGCTAACCCCAATCCAGCTGTCTGCAGAACGGCTTAAACGCAAATACGCTAAGCAGATCACCACAGATGAGGAAACCTACGATCGCTGCATCACCAGCATCCTCAATCAAGTGAATGATATTCGCCGCATGGTGGACGAGTTTTCCGCCTTCGCCCGAATGCCGGCGCCGCATGTGGCGCGCACCGCCATTGGACCATTGGTGCGCGATGCCGTGTTTTCACGCCGGGTCGCAGATCCCAGCATCGAATTTCCGGTGACGATCAATAGTGAGGAAATTTTCGCCATGTGCGACGAGCGCCTTGTGGCCCAAGCGCTGACCAATGTGTTAAAAAACGCTGCGGAAGCTGTTGCGGCCCGATTGGAGGCGACACCCGGCGATAAAGCCGCAAAGGGCGTGGTCCAAACCACCGTGACGGCGCAGCACGGCAACGCGGTGATCAAGGTCGAGGACAATGGGCCTGGCTGGCCCGTATCCCATCGCGAACGATTGCTTGAACCGTACATGACCACCCGTGAAAAAGGCGCTGGGCTCGGTCTGGCGATCGTCAATCGGGTGATGGAAGACCATGCGGGCCGGCTTGAATTGGCTGATCGCGCGGATGGTCGAAAAGGCGCGGTGGTGCGGCTGGTTTTGCCGCTCGCCGCTGAAGAGACTCAGAGCGACGTTGAAACTCCAGATGAACAGACGAGGGCCGTCCATGGCGCATGATATTCTGGTGGTGGATGATGAACCGGCCATTTGCGAGCTGATGGCGGGCATTCTTGAGGATGAAGGTCATTTTGTTCGCACAGCGGCCAACAGCGACGCGGCATTGGAGCTGGTGCGTGAACGTAAACCCACTCTCGCAATCTTGGATGTTTGGCTGCAGGACAGCCGCCTGGACGGCATCGAGCTGCTGAACGAAATCAAAGAGTTTGACGAAGATCTTCCCGTTATTGTCATCTCAGGACATGGCACCGTGGAAACCGCGGTGGCCGCTATTCGGCAGGGCGCATACGACTTTATTGAAAAGCCATTCAAGAGCGACCGGCTGCTCCACACTGTCTCGTGCGCAATCGACGCCAGTCGGTTGGCTCGGGAGAATGCCGAGCTTCGCAGCAAAAGCCATGGCGGAAATGTCCAACTGGTGGGCGAATCCACCGCCATGCATTCTGTCAGGCAGACAATCCAGAAAGTTGCCGCAGCCAATAGCCGTGTCTTGATCACCGGTCCCGCAGGGTCCGGCAAAGAGATTGCCGCCCGCTTGATCCACCTCAATTCAACGCGAGCAGAAGCGCGCTTTGTGGTGGTGACGGCAGCCAACATGGCGCCAGAGCGCGTGGAAAAGGAACTGTTTGGCTGGGAGTCAGACAATGGAGCGACAGTCAAGCCAGGTTTGTTCGAGCAAGCCCACCTTGGCACGTTGTTTTTGGATGAAGTGGCTGACATGCCCTTGGAAACCCAGGGTAAAATATTACGGACATTGGTCGAACAACGCTTTCGTCGCGTGGGCGGGGCCACCGACGTGGAAGTGGATGTGCGGGTGATTTCCGCATCCGCACGCGATCTAGATGGTGAAACGCGTGACGGAACGTTCCGCGCGGATCTCTACCATCGCTTGAACGTTGTCCCGCTTAGGATTCCCGCTTTGGCTGAACGACGCGAGGACATTCCCGAATTGGTCGAACATTTCATCCAGCGTTTGGCCTCCACATCGGGCCTGAGTGAACGTCCGTTGGCAGGCGACGCCATGGCCTTGCTCCAAGCTCAAGATTGGCCCGGCAATGTGCGTCAATTGCGCAATTATGTGGAACGGGTCCTCATCCTTGCTGGCGGGTCGGCCAATTCTCCCATCACCTTGGAATGCCTGCCGCCTGGTGTGTTGTCGGACGGAGATGGCGGCGAAGCTGCAGGGGCGGAACGATTGATCGGCATGCCATTGCGCGACGCGCGCGAACATTTTGAGCGCGAGTATTTGGTAACGCAAATTAACCGATTTGGCGGCAATATATCCCGCACCGCCGAGTTTATTGGCATGGAGCGCTCAGCCCTGCACAGAAAGCTCAAATCATTGGGCGTTCACGGCGGAGAGCGCGTGGGCGAGTGAAGCGCGGTGATCGGGCCGGGGAGCTTTCATGAGAGTGATCATTTGCGGCGCAGGGCGCGTGGGGTTTGGCATCGCCAAAGAATTGGCCGAGGAACGTAACTCCGTCACCATAATCGATCTTTCTCCGGAGTTCATCGAGAAGGCAACCGTTAATCTCGATGTTCGCGGTGTGGTTGGACACGCTGCTCATCCCGACATCCTTGCGAAAGCGGGGGCGAAGGACGTCGATATGATCGTGGCCGTCACCCAATCTGATGAAGTGAATATGGTGGCCTGCCAGGTGGCGCATTCATTGTTCAATGTGCCTAATAAGGTGGCCCGTGTGCGAGCGCAGGCGTATTTGGAAGGTCCCTGGCAAGGGCTGTTCACCAACAAGAGCCTCCCCATCGACGTAGTGATCTCCCCTGAGATGGAAGTGGGGAAGGCGATTTTGCGGCGTTTGGAGACGCCTGGGGCGTTCGACACGCTGCCCTTCGCCGATGGACGCGTTCAAGTGTTGGGAATTCGACTGGCGGACGACTGTCCGGTGCTGGCCACGCCGTTGGAGCAATTGAGAGAATTGTTTCCCGACCTGAAAGCGATCGTAGCGGGGATACGTCGGGAGGACCGCGTGTTCACGCCCCACAACACCGATCAACTGCTGGCTGGCGACGATGTTTATGTGTTCGCCGATCGCGACCACGTATCCAGGGTCCTTGATATTTTCGGACGCACGGCGGATCGGGCGCGGCGCGTTGTGATCATTGGCGGCGGCAATATTGGTGTCTACGTGGCTCGAGAGCTCGAGCAAATGCCTGGCATACGTGTGCGTATGATTGAGTCTGGCAAGGAACAGGCTGAGCACGCGGCCGAGACCCTAAGCCGGACCGTCGTCCTGCATGGCGACGGACTTGACCAAGTGATTCAGAACGAGGCGGGCGTTCCACAGGCTGAGCTTGTGATCTGCCTGACCAATGACGATAAGGTGAATGTTCTCGCGGGGGCGCTGGCCAAAAAACAGGGCGCGGAGCGCGCCATTTGCTTGATCAATGATCAAAGTTATCAGGGGCTGAAAACGCCTCTGGGCATTGATGTGTTTATCGATCCGCGCTCAACGACCGTCTCCACGATTCTCCAACATGTCCGACGTGGCCGAATTACGGGCCTGCAGTTCATCGAGGATGGGGCGGCGGAAATCGTCGAGGGCGTTGCCCTTGATACCTCGCCGCTGGTCGGCAAGACCTTTCGCGAGGCTTTTCCGGGCGACGGTGCAACCGCGGGGGCGCTGGTGCGCAAGGATACCGTCCACATCGGCGCTGACTATCTCAAGATTGAGGCCGGTGATCGGCTCGTAATCTTTGCAGAGCGATCCCAAATCGCCCGAATCGAGAAGTTCTTCCGCGTTGCGTTAGAGTATTTCTAGGCCGCATTAGGCAGAACCAAACTATGACGATTGTCCTATGAACATTGTCGCCCTGGCGCGCTCGGCTGCAGTCACGTCGTCGGTGATCGCCCTCGCGTCAGGGGTGTTCGGAGTTCTGGCGGTTGTTCTGGGTGAATACCAGCCTGCTGGGCGTTTTGCCTTGTGTGCCATGGTCGCCACGTTTGCGGCCGCAACGCTTTGGCTGTCGGTGTTCGGCCGGCCAGAACGAAGCAGCGCGCGGGAAGCGATCGCATTGCTTATCTTGATCTGGGCTGGCGCGCCGATTCTCGCGGGAATTCCGTTTGTCCAAGCCGCTGATGCGCCGGGTTTTCTGAACGGTTATTTTCATGCGGTTTCGGCGGCCACGACCACAGGGTTTCCGCCCAATCGCGGGATCCTGGAGCATGCCAGTTTGGTGGGGTGGTGGAACCTCATCCAATGGATTGGCGGCGGCGTGACCATATTGGCCGCTTTAATTGTGATGGCCGCGATCAATGTGTCCGGTGCAGGAGTCCATCGATCCCACCTGCTCACCATTGACGTCGATAATCTGTTTGGTCGCCTACCCATGGTCGCCCCGACGGTGGTCGCGCTATACACTTTGGCCACGGTCACATGCGCGGCTTTGGTGATGCTTGGCGGCGCGCCCGTGCTCGACGCGCTATGCGTAGCGATGGCCGCGGTTTCCACCGGTGGGTTGGCTTTGGTGGACGGGCAAACCAGTGCGGCGGCCTTGCCCACCGGTTCGCTGTTTGGCGCCAGCGTAGGGCTGGTCTTCGGCGCTCTCAGCTTCGCCATGTATTGGCAAGTCATATCCGGGCGTTGGGACGCGCTGAGGGACGCTGAAGCCTACCTGTTCTTTGGATTGGCGGCATTTGCTTTCACCTCAGTTTTGGTCATAGATCCGCCATTTGCCATCTTAATCAACGCCTCGGACGGCGTCCTCGTCGAGGCGCTCTACACGTTTGAAGAAGCAGCCAGGACGTTGTTTGAAGCGATTGCGTTGGTCGCCACGGCCGGTTGGGACGCAGGTCCGATTGGCGTCAGTTATTTGGCCGCGCCCATGGTCATGGCGCTGATCACCGTTGGCGGGGCGGCAATCTCCACCGCGGGAGGCGTGAAATTACGCCGGGTGGTTATGATGAGCCGCCAGCTCGGAGTGGAGCTCAGTCAGCTGGCGCACCCATCCAGTGTGATCGAACGGGGCCGTCCGGTATCGCGCCCGGGGAGCGATGTTGTGTTTTCCATTGGCGTTTATTTCTTTGCATTTGCCGTTGTCGCGGCGGCTCTGACCCTTGCTCTGACATGGACCGGTATGAGCCTGGCTGCATCCGGCGCGAGCGCCGTGGTTGTTCTGGTCAATGCGGGTCCGGCGTTGGAGCCAGCCGTGGGCCATGAAGCCCGATTGATCACAAGCACGCTTGCCAGCCAAGTCTTTGCATGCATTGGGATGGTGTTCGGTCGATTGGAGATCGTTGCCGCATTCGCTTTGTTAATGTCGGCGTTCTGGCGACGTTAGACCGGCAACTGGTTCAAGATGGAGTAGGCAGATGAGTCGGATTGCGTATGTCAACGGACGGTATGTTCCGTTGCACCGTGCATCTGTGCACGTGGAAGATCGCGGCCTCCAATTTTCAGACGCTGTTTATGAGGTGTTTGCGCTACAAAATGGACATTTGCGCGATGAAGCGGCGCACTACGCCCGGCTGTATCGCTCGCTGCGAGAATTAGAAATCCAACCGCCATTGCCTGAAACCGCCTTGCGCTCGGTCATCACGGAAACAATCCGTCGCAATCGGCTTCACAACGCCATTGTGTATCTGCAGGTCACTCGTGGCGTCGCGCCCCGCAATCACGCCTTTCCTAGCGCAAATGTGCGAGCCGGTTTGATCGTCACCATTCGTCCCCAAGATTGGCGCGCGGCCGAAACGAAGGCGGCGCGGGGCGTGGGCGTTGTGACAACGCCAGATATACGCTGGGGTCGTTGTGACATCAAATCCACAAGCTTGTTGCCCAATGTGTTGGCCAAGCAAGCGGCCAAGGTCGCCGGCGCCTTCGAGGCGTGGATGGTCGATAAGGATGGGTATGTGACCGAAGGTTCGTCGACGAATGCATGGATTATCAACGCATCCGGCGAAATCATCACGCGTCCTCTCGGTGACAACATTCTGCCTGGCGTGACGCGATCAGCCATAATTGCGATGGCTCGCAAACGGCAGATCTCCGTGATTGAGCGACCTTTTTCACTGGCCGAGGCCAAATCAGCCAGCGAAGCATTCATCACAGCAGCCACCGCCTTCTTGACGCCGGTGGTGCAGATAGATGATGTGGTTGTCGGTGATGGACGCCCAGGACCGGTAGCAACCGCACTGCGGAATGACTATGTCGGGCTCATCGATAAAGTGGGGCAGGCTCTTCCAACTTAAGAGCTCACCCTTGGCTCGTGTGTTTGTGTGTTGCGAGGAAGGCATGGCGACGGAAAAGAAACAAAATCTTCAGGACACGTTTTTGAACGCGGTTCGGAAGGCAAAGACGCCACTCACGGTGTTTCTGGTCAATGGCGTCAAACTGCAGGGTGTTGTCACCTGGTTTGACAATTTTTGCGTGCTATTGCGCCGCGAAGGACAGGCGCAGTTGGTGTATAAGCACGCCATCTCCACCATAATGCCCAATGGCGCGGTGCAGCTGTTTGAGAAGGAAGACGAATCTCAGACGGAGACTGACGAGGCTGCTGTGTGATGGCGCAATCCGTAAGGCCTTCATGAGCGAACTCGAACCGCGCACGCCAGCGATTGTTGTCCATCCAGTGACCGACCTTGATGGTGGTCGCGATCCATCCATGCGGCTTCAGGAGGCCTCAAGCCTTGCTGAAGCCCTCGATTTGGATGTGCGCGAAGCGCGGGTCGATGTGGTGCGAGAGATGCGCCCGCGGGCGTTCTTCGGCTCGGGCAAAGTGGAAGAGCTGGCGGGTTTGGTGAACGAGCATGGGGCGGAGGTTGTCGTGATTGACGCCGCCATTACGCCGGTGCAACAGCGCAATCTTGAAAGACAACTCAATGTAAAGGTACTCGATCGCACAGGAATGATCCTGGAGATCTTTGGCGTGCGCGCCCGCACCAAGGAAGGGCGCCTGCAGGTGGAATTGGCCAGGCTGGCCTATGAGCGTTCGCGTTTGGTGCGGACCTGGACGCACTTGGAACGCCAACGCGGCGGACGCGGATTTCTGTCGGGGCCGGGCGAATCTCAAATCGAAGCCGACCGACGGATGCTCAACGACAAGATGGGCAGGCTGCGCCGGGAACTGGCGCAGGTGCGCCGGACGCGCGGACTTCATCGCTCGCAAAGAAAGAAGGCGCCGTTTCCGCTTGTGGCGCTTGTTGGCTACACCAATGCAGGCAAGTCCACATTGTTCAATGCCATGACGGACGCCGACGTCATGGCTAAGGATATGGTGTTCGCCACGCTGGATCCGACCTTGCGCGGGGTGAAACTTGATTCAGGTGTCACCGCCATGTTGGCCGACACAGTGGGGTTTATTTCAGATTTGCCGCATGACCTGATCGAAGCGTTTCGCGCCACGTTGGAAGAGGTGGTGGAGGCCGACCTGCTGTTGCATGTGCGCGATATATCCCACCCAGAATCGGACGCGCAATGTGATGATGTTGTTGCCATACTCAATAGCCTCTCGGCCGTTGAGGATGACGACCGCCGACTGATTGAAGTGTGGAACAAGGCTGATTTGCTAGACCCCGAAGATCGCGATGTGGCGGAGTTGGTGGCGCGACGGCGCTCTGAGGACAGCGCCGCACATGGGGGCGAGGGACCCATCCTCGTGTCCGCGCAGACCGGAACCGGTTTGGATGAATTGCTCACGCGTATTGATACCGTCGTCACGGCAGGCGCAACGGTTTTGCAGTTTCAGCTCCAACCTGATGAGGGCAAGGCGCTGGCTTGGCTGCACAGCCATGGGCAAGTGCTTGACGAGTCTGTCTCGCCAGAGGGCGTAATTTGCGTCAGCGCGCGGCTCTCGGCCATGGCGGCCGGGAGGTTCGCACGCATGTTTCCCACTGTGTTGCGAAACCAATCAACCGACGAGGCCGCGGAGTAGCCGAGTGTCAGCAGCCAACTCATCACTAGTTCTTTGGCAACTCGACCAACAGCAATGTCGCGATATCGAAATGTAACGTCAGTGGGCCTACGGCATCGTCGCCAGCGCCGGCTGCGGCGCGCGCAATACCGCGCCGGATCATGTCGCGCGTTTCAGGCGAAACGGACACATCGCGCAAACTCCATCGGGCGAGCACTCTTTGCTTGCTGTCATAGACCGTGAGCTCACAGACCGCGGCCGCAGCCTCGCACGCATTCAGAACAGCAGAAAGATCGCTGCTGTTGCCTGCGAACTGATTGGAGCTGATCCGCAGATTGGTCAGCGGTTCCCCGGATAGATCTTCATCGCCCAGTTCAATATCTTCATTGTTCCATTGCGCTTCGACATCGCCGAGGACCGCATATTGCCCCCCGGCGCGAAGCTCCACATTCGTTGGATTGGACCCACACGCAGCGAGAGCGCCCGCCATGGCGAAAGTGGATAGATAGCCCCCCAATGTCTTCAATCCCGGCATTACGCAATTCCTTTACGATCACGGCGCGAGGCTCAGCGCGCGCTTTGAAAGCCCCCTCCAGCCCGTTCCTCTTGTTTTATCTCATCCCAAATCGAATCCAATTCGGCAAGGCTTGCTTCACTCAGCACGCCGCCACGCGCAGCCAGACGCGCTTCGACAGCGCGAAACCGCCTTTCAAATTTGGCATTCGCCGCGCGAAGTGCGTCTTCGGCATGCAAATCAAGTTTCATGGCCATACACACGGCTGAAAACAACACATCACCCAGCTCCTCAAACGTGTGGTCCACATCGCCGCTGTCAGCAGCCGCCGACAGTTCGTCAAGCTCTTCCACAATCTTTTCACGCGCCGAGGCAGGGTCGGCATAGTCAAAGCCAGCACGCGCGGCTCGCTTGGCTAATTTCTGCGCGCGCAGCAATGCGGGCAGGGCGAGGGGCACATCATCGAGAACACTGGGAGTTCGACCTTCTGCTCGCGCCTTAGCCGTGCGCTCAGCCGCTTTCTGGGCCTCCCATGCGCGTTCTTGTTCGTGAGCTTGTTCAATGGTTGCGTCACCAAAAACATGGGGGTGGCGGTCGATCATTTTTTCGCACACGCCTTCGACCACGTCAGCAAAGGTAAACGCCCCGTCCTCCGTCGCGATCTGGGCGTGGAAAACCACCTGAAACAGTAAATCGCCAAGCTCAGAGCGCAATGCGTCGCGATCGTGCGCCTCGATGGCCTCAACCACTTCATAAGCTTCTTCGATGGCGTAGCGTTTGATGCTGTTGGAAGTTTGTGCAATGTCCCAGGGGCACCCGGATCGCCGGTCTCGCAGGCGCGCCATGATCTCGAGCAACCGCGAAACACCATCAGTGGCGAGTGCGTCACTGGTCGGTTCGGTGTTACGATCCGTCACGCTTTGGCTGACACCCTTACATCAATACCCAATGATTTGGCCACGCGTGCCAGCATTTGTTCTTCTTGCGGCGCAATGTTGTCGTCGGCCCATGCAATTTGAAGCAAATAATCATAAACCTGCTGGCGTTGGTCTGGACGCAATACGCTGCGCAGCATTCCCGCCATGCGCCGCGGATCAGGCAATTCACGATGATTGCCCACCACTTTCTCGAATTCACGGTCGTCAAAGTCGGGAAACAGAAGGCGGCCCTTTTGTTTGGCCGTGCTGATTTCCTCGGGATCGATGACATTGTCCGCAGCGATCAGCGAGGCGGCCAGGTTGTAGCCCACCCGAACCAAGTCTGGCGGGCCATCTTGCGGCAATCCGATATCATGCAAATGCTCGCGCACCTTACGCAGGTTCCGGCGCACTGTCAGCGCCCGTAAGAGCCCATACGCGATGAACAGGGGGTTGAGCACCAGCCCCAGAAAGCTAAACCATCCGAGGAATAGAGAGCGTCCGGTTTCCTTAAAGATCTGGCCGCGCACTCCGCGCACCGATCCGACAAACTTGCGGCTTGCAATGGGCCCGGTGAGGATGAATCCACGAATGTATGGGACCGCCGCAACGGTTTCGAGCTTGCGATTCTTCACGTACGGACAATCATAATTCACATCGTTATTGCCAGCCATCGTCGCCCCCAGCCAGATGAATCCCACTGCGCCCGAACTTGGCGCGGGCCAGTAGCTATAACGGCATCAGTGGAGTTTGCCCAGGGCTCGCGCACGTCTTCGGCGCCGAGTTGATCGGGTGCAGAGCACCCACAAATGGGACATCAGTATGCTAGTCGCATAAGATATATTATGAGACCTAATGCCATGGTTTTAGCAGCGCATTCGACCGTTCAAACCAGTTCCGTATTGCTTAATGCCAGCTCCACTGAAAGACCGTCCACCGCTGGTTCGACATGGCTGGGCGTGCGTTCATCCAGATAGGCGTAATCCAGATCAATGTGCAGATTAGTGAGGATCACGCGGCGCGGGGCCAATTCCTCCGCCCAAGCCAGCGCTTGGTCCACATTGGCGTGTGTGGGATGCGGCGCTTCGCGCAACGCATCCACGATCCACACATCAAGGTCAGTTAACGCGCGCAATGTCTCTTCCGACAGATGCGAGCAATCGTTGGAATATGCGATGGGACCAAATCGAAATCCCAAGGATGGGATTGGCCCATGGACCTGTAACAGCGGTAAAACTGGGATCACGCCACCGGGCCCGTCTATTTCGAGCCGCTTGCCATGTTCCAGATCAATGTGCGCATCTAGAATGGCGGGATAGCCGGTCTTGGGATTGTCTTCAAAGCAATAGGCAAACCGGTTCATGAGGATATCGGCGGTGCGGCGGTCCATATGCACCGCAATGCGCTGCCTTTGCCTGATTGCCAGCGCGCGTAAATCATCGATGCCATGCGTTTGGTCGGCATGGTCATGGCTAAATAGCACCGCGTCCACCCGGCCGGCTTCCGCCTCCAACATCTGAAAGCGAAAGTCCGGTGACGTGTCCACCAAGATTCGCGTGGTCGCGTCTTCCCGCCAAGGCCCATTATCGCGTTGGCGTTCAACCAGGATTGAACAGCGTGTGCGCCGATTGCGCGGATCATTGGGATCGCACGCGCCCCAGTCACCGCCAATGCGCGGTACGCCGGACGACGAACCGCATCCGAGAATGCGAACACGCAAACGACCGCTTTGCAGTGGGTCAGGGCCCGTCACGATTCCGCGCCCTGGCTTTGCAGTATGGGTGATTGATCACGAGTTGGCGCATCGACGCGATCGAAGAAGCGATATGCATTATCCGTTGTGCGCTCGATGGTTTCGTCCACTGACCACCCCTTAATGTCAGCCAATGCTTCTGCAACGCGATGCAGATATGCCGGTTCATTGCGCCGGCCGCGGTGCGGCGTGGGAGCGAGATATGGCGCATCAGTTTCCAGCAAAATCCGATCCTCGGGCATAAAATCGGCGACAATTTCACGAACTTCCGTCGCGTTCTTGAAGGTTAAAATGCCGTTCACACTGAAATAAGCCCCAAGATTGGCGCCACGACGTGCGAGGTCTGGTCCGCTGGTAAAACAGTGCAGCAAGAACCGAAATTCGCCTAAGCGCGTCTCGTCTTCCAAAACGTCAGCCATCTCTTGATCCGCTTCGCGCGAATGGACGATCAATGGCAATCCTGATTGACGTGCAGCCCCTATATGGGCCCGAAAACTCGCAATCTGTTGTTCAAAGGGGCTGTAATTGTAATGCAGATCTAACCCCGTTTCCCCGATGGCCACGCATTTGGGATATGCGGCGCGTTCCAATATCGCTTCCGTTGTGATCTCCGGCTCGTCCTTGGCGTGGTGCGGATGAGCGCCTGCAGAGCCATACACATCGCTATGGGCCTCTGTGAGCGCGCGCACAGTGTCCAGGTCCGACCACCGCGCACAAATGCACATAAACCGCGTCACCCCAGACTGGCGCGCGCGATGGATCACATCGTTGCAATCATCAGCAAACGCCTCGGCAGTTAAGTTCACGTGCGTGTCAAACATTACAGTTGCTCGTCAATTCATCTCGCTGGCGCGGCGAATTCGCCGCAATGCGGCGCCAATCACCAGTTTAGGGTCCATGCGTAGACGGACAAGGTCTGCCTCCAACATCGCTAAGGCTGCCCACGCATCATGGATGCGCTCGGCGCGGTCGCCTTCTTCTTGCTTGGCCGCTTGTGACAGATGATGCCGCGTCATGGCGAAGAATGCTGTGCGATCCGCGTCCGCCGCTCGTGCCGCCAGAGCGTCAATCAGCGCGCCAGACGCCCTACGATCGCCATTAAGCAACACGCTAGCCAATTGCTGGGCCAGTTTGGCGCCGCCGGCCAAATGCAGACGCATCGCTTCGCCGGGACGGCCGCCACTGGCCTCGGCGGCTGCTTTCACTTTTGCGATGTTTTCACCAGTGTGAACTTCAAGCGCTTTGGTTGCAGCCTCAACGCCTGGCGCTCGGATGGGCAAGCGCTGGCATCGTGAGGCTATGGTGGCCGGAAGTTGACCAGGCGCATGCGCGATCAAGAAAAACAACGAGTTGGGAGGCGGCTCCTCCAACGTCTTTAGGATCGCGTTTGCCGCCTGTACGGTCATTTCGTCAGCTGCGTCTATGATACAGATCCGTCGACCACCCTCACCTGATGTGCGTGCAAAGAAGGCGCCCAGCGCACGCGCTCGCTCAACAGGGATTTCCGCCTTGCGTCCACCCCGGTCATCCAGTGGTCGTTCGAGAGCCAATACGTCGGAATGCCCTTGCGCCGCGATCCTGCGGCACACCGGGTCATCAGGATGAGCGCCCAGAATCCCAAGGCTCGGCTCAGGCTGAGCGCCGAGAGCGCGTCTCGTCGCCCGATAGGCCAATGTCGCCTTACCAATCCCGCGTGATCCCGTAAGTAGCCAGGCGTGATGCATGCGCCCACTTTCAAGCGCATCCAAAACCGTAGTCTCGGCAGCTTCCAGACCAAACAGGCGGAATGTCTCCCGAGGGTGGCTTAGCGCTGGAGCGTCGTCGTTTGTTTGGGTTTTAGCCATGGCGTCAAGGCGCTTCTTCGGCCCGCGCCAGCAGCTGGCTGACTTGGCGCCAAATATCGGTGCTCACTGCATCGACCGACTGGCTGGCGTCAATCACCGTGATCCGATCGGGCTCTTGTTCCGCCAAGGTGCGAAAACCGCGTGCAACGCGTTGATGATGGGCCATGTCTAATTTTTCAAACCGCGAGGCGTCTCCCCCCGACTCTTTCGCCCGCTCTATGGCCCGGCCAAGCCCGACACTTGGATCGATATCCAAAACCAGCGTCAAATCCGGCCAGGCGCCAGGCAGCACAATCTCATGCAGCTTGCGGAGCCGATCAACGCCCATGCCGCCGGCAATCCCTTGATAGGCCAGTGTGGAATCGGCAAACCGATCGCAAATCACCCACCGGCCGCTCTGTAAGGCGGGATGAATCACCTGTGTCCAAAGATCCACACGAGCGGCATACAATAAGAGCGCTTCACTTGTGGCGCTCCATCGGTCCGCTGATCCGGTGACTAACAGATGGCGGATGGCTTCCGCGCCCGGCGTCCCGCCCGGTTCGCGGGTTGTCACGACCTCAACGCCCAGCGATTTGGCGAGCCGATCGGCAAGCTGGAGGACTTGGGTGCTCTTGCCTGCGCCCTCACCGCCTTCAAAGGAGATGAAACGGCCCAACCTTGAGGTCCCGTCAGTGGTGTCGGACATGAGAACAGTCCTAAATGCGCAATCTAACCCGCGCCATCGGTCGCCTCGTCTGGCTCTTCGGCGCCGGCGGTGCGAATGATGTGCAAGGCGGCCGCCGTCATGCGATCACGCATGCCGATCTTCTCCACATCTGCGGTGGCAAAAACGGGGAGCCGCTGTGCTGGTTGGCCTGGCGCCGTGATCTCCAATTCACCCAATTGGTCACCGGCTTTGACCGGCGCCTTAATGGGGTCTTGGTAATGGATCACAGCCTGAATGTTGAGCGCATCACGTCGATGGTATGCGAGTGTCACGGTGTCGTTGACGACCACGTCAACGGCAGGTTGTTGGCCGAAGAAAATGGGCAACGATCCGACCATGTCGCCCGCACTGACGGCATCGGTCACACGAAAATCGGAAAATGCAGCGCGCATGAGCCGTTCACCCTCGCGGGCCCTCGCGCTTTCAGACTCCATGCCGTTGAACACTACGATCCGCCGTTCACCGTTCCACACGCGCGAGGCCACCAGACCATAGCCGGCTTCTTGGGTGTGTCCGGTCTTCAGCCCGTCCACCCCTTCCATGACACCCAACAGCGGATTGCGATTGTATCGATTTGACGGGGCCTCTGTGCAGAAGCCGAACTCCGTTTCGCCATACATCTGATACAATTCAGGATGGTCCTGAATTGTTTTCCGGGCGATCAGCGCCAAATCGCGGGCCGAGATTTTGTGGTACGGGTTCGGCCAGCCAGTGGAGTTCATGAAGGTTGCGTTTTCTAGGCCCAATTCTTGCGCCCGATTGTTCATTTGCTCGGCGAACAGATCTTCGGATCCGGCGAGATTTTCCGCCAGCGTGATGGCCGCGTCATTTCCTGACAAAACGATAATGCCGCGCAAAAGATCCTCAACGCTCACGCGCTCGCCAGGCTCAAGGCACATGGTGGATGAGCCTGACCGGAAACCGCCCCGTTCCCAAGCGTCCACGGAAACTTCGAATGTTTCATCAAGGCCAAGCGAGCCATTCGCCACGCGCTCGAACACCATCAATGTGGTCATGATCTTGCTCATGGACGCAGGCGGCATTGGCTCGTCACCGCCTTTGGAAAACAGGACAATGCCCGTGTCATAATCCATGATGACGGCGTGTGAGGCTTGGGTTTCGAAAACTGACTCTTGGGCCTGGCTCGCCGCGATAGTGAACAGTGCGCCGAACAATCCAGCGATCACTTTTCCAAGCGCATTGCGCAACGTCGCCATGACGTCTCCTTCTCTTGCCAAACCCAGTGTAGACGTACCTCGTGTGCTCGCTCATGGGCAAGTCACTCCCTGCCGCTCAAGCGCAGCAGCTGCTTAACCCTTGCAATTCACACGATGCTCGCTTTATTCAGAGCCTGTGCGATGGGCGCGCCACGACCACACGGCCGGCCATGTCATGCGCAAACCCCTTTTGTCGGATGTGTTGGTATTTGGGGAGGTGGCAGAGTGGTCGATTGCGGCGGTCTTGAAAACCGTTGAACCGAGAGGTTCCGGGGGTTCGAATCCCTCCCTCCCCGCCATTGCTCAAAAACATAAGTCGCGAAGCACGGAACAATATCTTTTCGCTACGCAGCAACTGGC
>CAZWVH010000014.1:0-50200 GCA_964636945.1 uncultured Caulobacterales bacterium
CGCTGATCTGATCGGCGAAGCCATCAGGCGCATCGCCAACGATGAGTCCTTGTCCAAGCTGTTCAGCGCGCCAGAGTAAGCCGCTGCAAACAAAACGCCGTCGCCTGCTTGTTCATTGACCATGAAACCACTATACACCGCCATCCAACGGATTAATTTGAAGAGAGCATGGCGCGCCAACGCGCCCGACAAAGGTTGAGCAATGAGCGAGATTGTATTGCCCGTGGAGGTTCGAGAGCGTACCGGCACTGGCGGCGCGCGCGCCACACGTCGTCAAGACATGATCCCAGGCGTAATTTACGGTGGACCTCGCGGGTCCATTGCAATTGCGATTCCCTTCAATGAGGTGAAGAAGAATTTGGGCAAAGGCCAACTTCTGTCTCATATGATCAATATTGAACATAAGGGCGAGCGCCAACAGGTCATTGTCCGGGACATTCAATTCCACCCGGTCACTGATGTTCCTATTCATATGGACTTGTATCGCGTCGAGAAAGACCAGATCATTTCTGTCGAAGTCCATGTTAGTTTTGTCAATGAAACTGCCTCGCCCGGCCTGAAGCGCGGCGGCGTCTTGAACGTGGTGCGCCACCAAGTTGAACTGGATTGCCCTGCCGATAAGATTCCCGATGAGATTGTGATCGATCTCACTGGTGCAGAAATCGGCGACACCTTCCACATCAGTTCGGTGCAACTTCCTGACGGCGTGGCGCCAACGATTACGGACCGGGATTTTACGATCGCCACCATTGCTGGTTCTCGCGTTTCAACCGAAAGCGACGACACTGACGCCGGCGAGGGCGAAGAGGCCAGCGGCGGCGAAAGCGACGAACAGTAGTCGCCGCCTCGCCTATCAATTTGGACGCACTTGGCCTGAGAGGTCGACATGCTTTTGCTTGTGGGGCTGGGCAACCCCGGCGAGAAGTATGCGGGCAATCGGCATAATATCGGTTTTATGGCCATAGACGCCATTGCCGACGCCCAAAGCCTTGGCCCGTTTCGCTCCAAATTCGAAGCGCTCACATGTCACGGCCGCATTGAAACAAATGGCGCGCCGGCCAAAGTCGCCCTGCTCAAGCCGCAAACCTTTATGAATGAGAGCGGTCGCGCTGTGGCTCAAGCGGTCCAGTTTTACAAACTGACGGCACAAGACGTTCTTGTCTTCTATGACGAACTTGACCTCGCGCCTGGCAAATTTCGCCTCAAATCGGGCGGCGGCGCAGCGGGGCATAACGGTATCAAGTCCATCATCGCGGCAATTGGGCCTGATTTTCGTCGTGCGCGCATCGGCATCGGCCACCCTGGCGACCGCTCACGCGTCCTTAGCCACGTTTTGTCGGACTTCGCAAAATCAGAACGCGAATGGGTGGACGTGTTGTGCGACGCCATAGGCCGTTCGGCCGATTTGCTTGCAGCGGGACGCGAGGATCAGTTTCAGACCCGCGTGACCCATCTGGCTCCCGCGCCCAAGCCGTCCGCGCATTCTCCGATCGAAGGCGAACGCGGCTAGCCGCGTTTTGACCGCACCCGCATTTTGCGCGATCCGCACAAATTACTCACCATGCCGTTCACGCCTGCTTTACGCATGGCGGAAACCGCTTCGGGCATATTCCACTGGGGCACCTTCAGCACACGCTGATCGGCGGGAAGTGTTTTCAGTCTTTTGGCGGCTCGTTCCAGATGTTTTGCGGTCTTTGACCGCTCCACTTCGATGCCGCCGGCGCCGGACCCTGCTTTGGCGTCCAACCGCCGCCTGCGCGCTTTCGCCGATTCAACCGGCCCGTCGGCGTCGACGTCGTAAAACTTATGTAAATGCCGCGCATTTCGCCTCGACATGGGATCACCTCGCGTTTTGCGAAGACTCCCCAATCACTCAACCATCAGTGATTCGATTATGCTGATTTGGGATGCTGTCAAAGGGCTTTGCCGTCAACCGTCTGCTCAAGTCACACATACAGCTCGACAAACTGGGCTGGCGTTGCCGCAAAATCCCGACAGCCGGCCAGCTCCAATTCCTCGCGGCCGCCATACCCCCATAAGGCCCCGATCGGCCGAACATCATTGGCGAGCGCACCGACCACATCATAACCGCGATCGCCCACCATCACGGCGTGACGACCGGGCACGCCAGCATGATCAAGCGCGCGCGCCACAAGCGGAGCTTTGTCCGTCTCGCCCTCGTTCATGTCCACGCCGACCACATCGTCGAAGACGTCGGTCAAACCAAAATCAGTGACAATTTGCCGGGCATAAAACTCGGGCTTTGATGTGACCACATAACATTTGGCGCCCGACTCCCGCACCCGCTGGAGCATGGCGGGTACACCGTCATAGAGGTGGTTCTGGCGGATTCCACACCGTTCAAAATAGTCACGGAATGCGGCAATGGCCCTGTCGATATCGGCCGGCGAGGGAGACTCGAGAAATTCATCAAAGATATCAGGTAACGACCGGCCCACTTGAGCGCGCAACTCTTCGTGGCTGGGTGCGCGCACGTCGAACGCACCAAACGCCGCCTCAAGCGAGGCCACCAATCCTGGAGCGCCGTCTGCCAGAACGCCGTCCAAATCAAACAAATACGCGCGCCGCGACATGGTTACGCTCCGCTTTAGGCCTTGCCGTCCAGAAACGCTGACACGCACAAGGACACCATTTTACGCCGATGACGGTCATAATTTTTGCGCGCCGCCGAGACCAGAAACATGGCGCCAAACAGCCAGGCAATGAATAAACTGGCGAGCTGAACCCCAACCGCGACATCCAGCCCCCGCTCAACCACCATTAATACGCCGCCGCCCGCAGCGAGCGCCGAGCCGGCCAACAACAGGTTCATCTGGAATTCCATCCAAAACCAATAGCTTTCTCTGAACCCAGCAAAACTCAGTGCGCCCGCACGATGTTCCAAGAGCAATTCAGCGTCCGCGGTGGCCTCAAATCGGTCAATGTCAGTTTGATTGGTCAGTCCCATACGCGCCACTGCATCAGCGACCACAAGCGAATCAATGGTCTCCTTGAGTGCATACAGGCGCGTGTTGTCCCTTCGGTGCGGGTAGCGGATTAAAGGATCGTTCAAAAAGCAAAACATTATCGTGTTGGAGAGCAGTCCGAAAATCACCGAAAACACGATGGACATGGGCAGCGCCACTTCGCTGCGCTCGGAAAACGCGTAACTCATGTTAAGCCCAAAGACCTCCAGCCACACGCTCACCGCGATTACCCAGACAAATCCGGGTAAGAATGTCTTGATCAATCCGCCAAATGAAAACGCGCCGAACACGTTCATTGCGCAAAGCCCCCCTGGTTGCTAACGCGCTTGCTGATGACGTCGGAAAATGCTGGGCCGGGCGTACATCTCAACTCAATGCGGTATTCCAATAAATCGCCATCTTGGCAATCGGGTTACAACAGCTATGCAATTTGTAAGCCGCTTTTGATATCTAAATGGTTGAGACTGTCGAAAATGGGGGAGCTAAGCCATGCGCAGTTGGACTAGTGCGATACTACCAATCTTGGGCGTCATTACGATTGTTGCGGCGCTCGCATTCACACTGCCAGTCTACAATGTTTGGGCGGCAAGCCAGCGCGGGAAAGCAGAGTTAGCGCGCGCTGAACAAAACCGACAAATCGCCGAACTTGACGCCCAAGCCGAAATTGCCAGAGCCCGCGGCGTTGCGGAAGCCAACCGGATTATTGCTGAAGGACTTGGTGGAGCTGATGGATATTTGCGATATTTGTGGATCCAACAGCTGTCACAAAACGGGCAGGACGTCATATACATCCCAACTGAGGCTGGGCTGCCCATACTGGAAGCCCAGCGTAAGCAAACCATCGAACACGAGTAATCTTTCATGGGTTTCCAATGTGGTATTGTGGGTTTGCCCAATGTGGGCAAGTCAACCCTGTTCAACGCTCTCACACGAACGGCCGCCGCACAGGCGGCCAACTACCCGTTTTGCACCATTGAGCCGAATGTGGGCGAGGTGGCCGTTCCTGAACCGCGATTGGAGAAATTGGCTGAACTGGCCGGCTCCAAAGAGGTCATCCCCGCGCGGATGAACTTTGTGGACATCGCCGGCCTGGTTCAGGGCGCAAGCCAAGGCGAAGGCTTGGGCAATCAGTTCCTCGCCAACATTCGTGAAGTGGACGCAGTCGCCTACGTCTTGCGGTGCTTCGAGGACCCTGACGTTACCCATGTGGCCGGCCGTGTGGACCCGCTGGCCGATTTGGACACAGTGGAAACTGAATTGATGCTCGCCGATCTTGAAAGCCTGGAAAAACGCAAGGCAGGCGTGATCAAGAGGGCCAATAGCGGCGATAAGGACGCCAAGTCTGCCATTGCCTTAATCGATAAGGCGCTTGAACAACTTAACGCGGGGAAACCGGCGCGCTTAGCAAGCATCGATAAAGAAGACGCCAAAGCATGGGCCATGCTGCAGCTGCTGACGGCTAAGCCCGTCCTTTATATCGCCAATGTGGACGAAGAGTCCGCCTCTGGCGGCAACGCCTACTCACAACAGGTGGAAGACTATGCGCATGAACACGATGCGCCCTGCGTGGTAATCTCCGCAAAAATCGAAGCAGAAATCGCCATGCTCGACAATGAAGAGCGGGCTGAGTTCCTCGAAGAATTGGGACTCGATGAGGCCGGTCTCGATCGACTCATCCAGGCCGGGTATTCCCTTCTCGGTCTGCAGACCTATTTCACAGCTGGACCGAAAGAGACGCGCGCCTGGACCATTCGCGAAGGCTGGACCGCGCCCAAGGCTGCGGGTGTCATCCATGGCGATTTTGAGAAGGGTTTCATCCGCGCCGAGACAATCAGCTATGATGATTATGTGGCGGTTGGCGGCGAATCCCCCGCCCGAGATGCGGGAAAATTGCGGCAGGAAGGTAAAGATTATGTGGTGCGGGACGGCGATGTGATGCATTTCAAATTCAACGTATAATCGACAGTTCTCGTCACCTCGAGCGCCTCGATACCGTTGATAACATTAACGCAAATTCACGCTGACCCGCTTGATTCTCCGCGTCATTCATGCGGTGTTAATTTTGTCGAAAAGTCACAAATGCAGGCGCTCATTCTTGCGCCGCAATGTAGAAGGGGGTGCGCATGTTGTGCGACCGCGAGTCTCAGGAAACATTTCGCCGACTGTTGTTGTCCGCCAGTGTCGGCGCACTTGTCTGGTCAGGCGCTGCAATCGCCCAAGATGAAAATGGTGGTGAGAACGGCGAGGAAGACGAAACCGAATACCTCGCAGATTTTGTCGAAGACTTTGAGAAGTTCGACGGCTTGTTCCCCCTTTATAAAGATCCCGACAACGGCAAGCTCTACATGGAGATTTCCCATGAGCAGCTTGGCATTGCGCCACAGCCGCCGGAAAAGGACGAAGATGAGGACGCCGAAGATGAAGCCTCGGCTGACGATGATGCCGAAGCCCCGGATGAGAACGGCATAGAGGGCGCTGAGGATTCAGCCGATGACGCCGAGGCGGAAGCGATCGCGGAAAACGTTCCCCATCCGGAATTCATCTACTTCGTTCACACGGTGGATGGCGAGCCGACGATCGGGTTCTTCCGCGGCGCCTATCGCGCCAATGAAATGTTTAAGTTGGTCAAGCACTACGACTCAATTGAGTTCCACCAGGTCAACACCAATTTTTACTTCGATCCTGAAAATGCGCTCTCAAACGCTGCCGACGCAAACATTGCCGACGCGGTGCTCGCCCGCGTTGATATTGAACAGACCGCGGAGGATGGCACATCCTTTTTGATCCCCGCTGACGAGTTACTCAAAGGCGAAAGCTTGCACCGCGTGAAGCCACCGCGTTTGCCTGGCTCTACGCCCTCGCCCTATGGCTTGAGCAATCTCAACGACAGCAAGACGAAATTCCACGAACTGCGCAATTACCCGGAAAACACGGACGTTGTGGTGGAGTATGTCTATGACAACCGCGACGGCGTTTCCTTTGGCAATCCAGCCATTACCGATGCGCGCGCCGTCTCGGTGTTTGTGCAGCACAGCTTCATAGAAGTCCCAGATAACGATTACACGCCGCGGGCTGATGATTTCCGCGTGGGCTACTTCACCGATTACGTGGATGACCTGACGTCACCCAGCTTCACCCCTTACCGGGACATGATCAATCGCTGGGATTTGCGCAAAGCCAATCCGAACGCGGATGTGTCTGACCCCGTGGAGCCCATCACATTCTGGATTGAGAATACAACGCCCGTGGAATACCGGGATGCGGTGCGTGAAGGCGCTTTGGCCTGGAATGAGGCGTTTGAGGCGGCGGGCATCTCCAACGCCATTCGCGTTGAAGTCCAGCCCGACGACGCTGAGTGGGACGCGGGCGACATTCGCTATAATGTATTGCGCTGGACGTCCTCTCCAAACCCGCCCTTTGGCGGCTATGGCCCAAGCTTCACCAATCCGCGCACCGGCCAAATCATTGGCGCAGATATCATGTTGGAGAACGTCTTCGTCACCAATCGCCTGCTCTATCAGGACATTTACGGTGTTGACAGCATGGGCCGGCCCAACCGCGAAGCGGCGGCACACGCTTTCTTGCCACCGACCGAGCCGTCAGAGGCGCAGCAATTGGCGTTGCTCGAGGGCGACCATCAATTCTGTGACCACGGTCGACAGCTTCAGCTCAATCTCATGGGTGCGCGCGCCATGTTGAGCGCCTTCAAGCTGCCGGAAAACTACGACACTGAGTTGGTGCAGGCGGCCATTCGCGAGCTGATCCTCCACGAAATCGGGCATACGCTCGGCCTGAACCACAATATGGCGTCCTCGAGCGGCGTGCCCGAAGATGCGTTGAACAACCCGGAAACGCCGCCCACAAACTCGGTGATGGACTATAACGCGCCTAACATTGTGTTGCCTGGCGAAACGCAAGGTCAGTTCTTCATGAGCCGCCCTGGTCCGTATGACATTTGGGCCATTCAATTTGGGTATACACCGGACGAAGACGCCGCCCAGGCCGTGCTTGAGCGTTCAACTGATCCGGCGTTGATCTTCGGCAATGACGCCGACGATATGCGGTTTCCGGGCAGCAATATCGACCCGCGCATTATGGTCAGCGATCTGGGCCCTGACAGCTTGGAATGGGCTCGCGATCGTATGGAATTGATCGATATCGCACTTGGCACGATCAAGGACAAATACACCGACGAGGACGACACCTACCAGGACGTCTTGGTCTCCTACTTGATCCTGACCGGTCAAAAGGCCAGCGCCGCATCCGTGGCGTCACGTTGGGTGGGCGGCGTGTTCCAACAACGCTCTGAAGGCGGACAAGACGGCGCATCAGAACCATTCACACCTGTGCCGCGCGAAAAGCAGGAAGCCGCCTTGGCCTTGCTTGGCGAAGAAATCTTCGCTGCTGACGCCTTTGCCTATGAGCAGGAATTGCTTCGTTATCTCCAGCCTCAACGTCGCGGTTTTGCGACCTTTGGCGTCAATGAGGACCCCCAAGTGCACGCCCGCGCCCTGGCCATTCAATCCAGCGTCATGGCGCACCTGCTGCACCCGAACGTTCTCACCCGCCTCACGGATAGCCGGCTCTATGGCGGCACATACCCCGCCGCTGAGTATATGGACGATCTCACGGGCTATGTGTTTGGCGACGATATCAATTCATCGGTAAACACCATCCGCCAAAACTTGCAATTGGCGTATGTGGGATCCTTGGCGGGAATCGCCTCGGGACAACCCTATGAGGGCTTCTTCGGTGGATCATACGATCCGGTGGCGCGTTCAGCAGCGCTCGCCAGCCTGAAAGACATTAAAGAAATGGTGAAGCCAGGATTGTTTGGACATGGCGTGGATGACGCCGAAACCGAAGCGCATCGTGAGCACATACTCGCGCTGCTCACTCGAGCGGGCATCTAAAGTCCTTAGTGTGAATTGACACGCGGCGCTGACTCTCTGCTGGGGGTCAGCGCCGTTGTTGTGTGGAAGGCTCTTTGTTTGAGATGAAATTTGTGGGCTACTCGCCGTCAAACGCGATGAGCGCCGTAACCGGCGCGCCAGCGTCACGAATGCGCTGCGCGCCGCCCAAATCGGGCAAATCGATGACAAACGCACATCCCACAATGTCCGCGCCAGCGCGTCGTAACAAGCTGATCGCCGCCAGCGCGGTGCCCCCGGTTGCAACCAGATCGTCCACCACAAGAATTCGCTGATCTGGACTCACGGCGTCCACATGGATTTCCACCGCATCCACACCGTATTCGAGCTCATATTCCTCAATCAGCGTGTCGTGGGGCAGCTTGCCGCGCTTGCGCACCGGCACGAAACCCACCTGGAGAGCACGCGCGATTGCGCCGCCCAGAATGAATCCCCGCGCTTCGATACCCGCCACCGCAGACACTTCAGCATCTGAAAACCGTTCCGCGAGTTGATCCACGCAATGGGAAAAGCCTGGCCCATCCGCCAATAGCGTTGTGATATCGCGAAACTGGATCCCCGGCTTAGGATAATCGGGAATGGTGCGAATAATGCGCGTCAAATCCATGGCCAGGCTCCAGGCGCGTTACATGGCGTCAGTTTGCGGTTTGCGATGCGGATCGGCGAGCGCTTCTGCTTCCCATTGTTTAAACTCACGCGTGGATAAAAGGGCATCCACATAGGCGCGCGTATCGGCTGACACGGGAAGATCATAACTGCGGATTCGCGTCGCATAGGGCGTCGCCATGGCGTCGACAATCGACCAATCGCCCAGCAAGAACGGCCCGCCAGACGAATAGCCGGCGGCCTTGCGCCACAGCGCTTCCAAAAGAGCCAGGTCGCTTTCCGCGGCTTCTGGAAATACGTTCAGCGGTTGTCCAATACGATGCAAATTCATGGGCGCGGCGGCGCGAAGTTCGGCATACGCCGAGTGCATCGTCGCCGACACCGCGCGTCCCACAGCCCGCAACGAGCCATTGCTTGGCCACAACACGCCAAAAGCGGACCGCTCGGCCGCCCATTCGCAAATGGCCAGAGAGTCCCAAATCACCAAATTGCTCAGTTCAAGCGCGGGCACCGTGCCGCTGGGGCTGACCGCGGTAATCTTTTCGCGCGTGTCATCGCGGTCTAAGCCAATCAGGTTGATCTTGAATGCAATTCCTGCGTGTTCCAGCGCCAGCCATGGCCGCATGGACCACGAAGAATACGCCGGATCACCAATGTGAAGGATGGGTGTCGCCATCACTCGCCCCTTCAGACTTCAAACACACGGCCCGCGATGACTGACAACTTTGCAACAATGTCTGGATCGCGATGATCTGCTGGGGTCACAATGGCTGCATCCAAGCAATTTTCAATCCCCTGCGGCGACGGCGTGCGGTCACGCGCCGACAGGACACCGGTCAAAGCTTTGACCGCTTGGCGCGCAGTGTCGGCGTTTCGTGTCATCACCTCCAGCACCGAACTGACATCCACCGGCCCGTGATCATCATGCCAACAATCATAATCGGTCACCATGCCCACAATAGCGAAGGGCAGCTCGGCCTCCCGAGCAAGCTTGGCCTCTGGCATGGCGGTCATGCCGATGATTTCACAACCCCAGGCGCGATAGAGTTCACTTTCCGCGCGCGTAGAAAATTGCGGACCCTCCATAATCAAATAGGTTCCGGCACGGTGGACCTGCCCTCCCACTGCTTCCACGGCGTCGCCGGTCAGTGCGCTCAATCGACCACAAACCGGATTAGCCATGGAGACGTGCGCGACGCAGCCCTCGCCGAAGAAGCTTTTTTCGCGTGCGAAGGTTCGGTCAATGATCTGATCGGCCAGCACAAAACTGCCCGGCGCCAGCTCTCCGCGCAATGACCCGCACGCTGAGAAGGAGACAATATCGGTACAGCCGGCCATCTTCAGCGCCGCGATATTGGCGCGTGCGTTCAAGCCCGTGGGGCTGATTGCGTGGCCACGGCCATGGCGTGGCAAGAACACCACCTCGATGCCAGATAGGCGACCACGGATGAGAGAATCTGAAGGATCGCCCCAGGGTGTGTTGAGGCGCTGCTCGCGCCGATCCTCTAGGCCTTCAATGGCATACAGGCCCGACCCGCCTATAATGCCAAGCACCCACTGGCTCATTTCAGCCACCAGGCGGTTGGCACGAAACTCAATCTGGGAACCCTAAGCATTGGAGGATGACCAGAACGGTAAAGCGCCATCCTGTCGCCCCCTGCTGACTTCAGCTCTAATGCTTCACATTACGCCAGATTTGACGATAGGAAAACCAAAGCAGGCCGGCCAAGATCAACAGATAAACGACGGTCTGGCGGCCAATGTTTTTGCGCGCCTCCATGTGCGGATGGGACGCCCATTCTAAGAAATGCGCCACGTCAGTCGACATTTGGACCGGGGTGGCCGGAGTGCCGTCACGATATTCGAAGGCCATACCGTCTAAGATCGGCGGCGCCATGGCGATAAACCCGCCAGCAGGCACTTTTGACGGATCGCCATCCCACGAACCCGACAAATCGCCTTCATAGTACTTATTATAATAGCTACCGGGCGGAACCTCTAAGCCCTCGGGCGGCTCGACATACCCAAGCAATAATGATCGGAGATAGTCGGGGCCATGATGACGCGCCTTAGAGATCGTCGAAAAATCCGGCGGCAAAGCGCCTCCGTTGGCGGCCTTGGCCTGAAGGTCATTTCTGTATGGGTTTGGAAAATAGTCCGAAGCGCCAGGAACACAGGCCGCTGGCGTTGGTTCCTCGAAACAGTCGATGGGATTGCCGCCTTCATCCAGAGGACTTAAAAACCGCACCTCTTGGCCGAACTCGGCGGCAATTTGTTTGATATAAGGGCTATCAATCGGGTTGGGGTTCTCGGAATCGTAGAATGGCGCGCCCTTATTCCCGAGGTGACGAAACGCCACCAAGTCCATGCCGTGGCATTGCGCGCATACCTGCTTATACACCTGATAGCCACGCTGCATTGATGCGCGATCATACGAACCGAAAGGTCCCTGGAACGACCAGTGATAATGCTCCGGCGGCTCGGCGCCGCCCTCTGCTGACGCTGGCGACGCCAAGGTCAACACCAAAACCAAGGTCACCGCGCCCGCAAGGAGAAACGAGGCGGCGTCCAAAATGGCGCTTGACCGATTCTTCATCACGTGCCGTAAGCCTGACAACAATTTCAAAGCCATGTCGTCCGCAGTCTCCACACTATTCGGCCGGCGCTGCAGCGCCAACACCGCCCCGATTACGCGATTGCTTTCCAAGTACAGACGCGTCAATCGACGCGGGCCTTTGCCTTGGTGTCTCAACAACACCGAGCAACGGTAAAATCACCAAGAAGTACGCGAAATAGTAAGCCGTGAGGAAGCGTACAACCCATAACCAGGTCAACTGCGGCGGTTTGACCTCTTCGAATGAGGCATTGACCGTTGGTGCAAGCGATTGCTGTCGATCGTAGGCAGCCGCGCCGGTATCGAACACTTCGCGAACCGATTCGCCATCACGCTCATAAACGACGGCCCAATTGGACTCGCCCAGGCTGAATACGGGATCATCCGGATTTTGCGCGCCACCGACACCCAGCAGCAAGCACACAACCGCGAAAATCAAGAACATTTGACGCGCGATCGGCCGATAGCGCATGGACTTGACTTTTGAGGTGTCCAGCCACGGCACCACAAACAACACGCCGATGGCGGCAAACATGGCGATGACGCCACCAAGCTTGTCGGGGATCGCCCGCAGAATTGCATAGAATGGCAACAAGTACCATTCCGGCACGATGTGCGAAGGTGTCTTCAAGGGGTCAGCGGGGATATAATTATCTGTGTGACCCAGAATGTTCGGCAGGAAAAACACAAACACCGCGAACATCACCAAAAACAGAACGAGAGCAAAGCCATCCTTGATCGTGTAATAGGGATGGAACGGCACCGTGTCCGCTTTGAGGTGATCGGGCGTATCCCGGCGCACTTCCACGCCGGTTGGATTGTTATTGCCCGGCACGTGAAGCGCCCAGACATGCAACACCACCACGCCGAAAATCATGAACGGCAGCAAATAGTGGAGCGAGAACATGCGGTTAAGCGTGGCATTGTCAATGCTGGGCGCGCCCTGGAACCACTCTTGGATACCCGGACCGATGCCCGGCACCGCGCCGATGAGTGACGTGATCACGCTTGAGCCGTGATACGACATCTGACCCCACGGCAAAACGTAGCCCATGAACGCCGTTCCGATCATCAAGAAAAAGATGATCACACCAAGAATCCACAGCACTTCCCGCGGCTCTTTATAGGAACCGTAGTACAGGCCGCGGAACATGTGAATATAAACGGCGAGGAAAAACATGGATGCGCCGACCGCGTGAATGTAACGCAATAGCCAACCATTGGGCACATCGCGCATAATCCGCTCGACGCTGGCAAACGCCATGTCAACGCTGGCCACATAGTGCATGGCGAGCATCACACCGGTGATGATCTGAATAACCAAGCACAGGGTCAAAATTCCGCCGAAAGTATACCAGTAATTGAGATTTTTCGGCGTGGGGAAATCCACAAAACTGTCATAGGCGAGACGCGGCAGCGGCAAGCGCCTGTCTAGCCATTTCTCGAAACCTGTTTGGGGATTGTAGGTTGAAGGTCCGCTCATTGGTCAAAAAACCTTGCCGTTACAGCGATATCTTGATTGTGGAATCTGTGGTGTACTCATAGTCGGGGATCGGAAGATTCAGCGGCGCTGGCCCCTTACGCACCCGGCCTGACGTGTCGTAATGCGATGCATGGCACGGACAGTACCAACCGCCGTAATCGCCAGCGCCATCGCCCACGGGCACGCAGCCCAAATGCGTGCAGCTGCCGAACATCACGAGATACTGAGGTTTCAGATTACCATCGGTGGCGGGGCGCAAGCGCTCCTCGTCTGTCTGAGGATCCTTTAACCGGTCAACGTCGACCGCTCGGGCTGCGTCGATTTCACCCTGTGTGCGATGGCGAACAAACACCGGTTTGCCGCCAATCAAAATGCGGATTTCAGAACCTTCCAACAGAGCGCCGACGTCCACATCCGCACTAGACGCCGCCAACGTGTCGCCGGCGGGGTTCATGGAGTCGATCAACGACCAGCCGAACAAGCCCGCCCCCGCGGCGGCGAATGCGCCGGTGGCGATGTGGATAAAGTCGCGCCGGGTGGGTTCACCCTCGCCCGCCACGTCACCGGTTTGATGCGTAATGTCACTCACCGTGGAGTCCTCGCGTCACCATCTCTTGAACCGACCAGCCCGCCTTTCCACTGGCGCTCCGTCCGCCCACTTGAAATAAGCCCCTGACCGACGAACAGCGCTGCGTCTCAACGACGCAATGCGCAGAATTCATGCAGGATTGGGATAAAGTGCGCCTGGCTTTGTATCAACCCGACATCCCACAGAATGTGGGTGCGGCTATGCGTCTCGCCGCATGCTTTGGCGCACCCATGGACATTATCGAACCATGCGGATTCGCATTGACCGACAAGGGATTGCGCCGCACGGCGATGGATTATGGCGAGTTGGCTCTCGTCAAACGTCATGCGTCATGGTCCTGCTTTCGTGATGACATGGCCCGCTCGTCGCGACTGATTTTGCTCACCACACAGGGCGCCAAGCCCTTGTGGGAGTTTTCGTTTCACCCCGATGACGTCGTTTTATGCGGTCGCGAAAGCGCCGGCGTACCGCCGGATGTGCATAATGCAGTCCATGAGCGCGTGGTGATTCCCCTTTCGCCCGCGGCCCGTTCGCTCAATGTGGTCACCGCCGCCGCCGTCGCCCTGGCTGAAGCGTCACGGCAATTGGGCTTGGCGGGCATGGCCGGCCCGTCGTAACTCCATTTCATACGCTCAATATCCTCAACCGACCGTCAGGCAGCCATGACCCCCGCGCTCCATCCCGACATCGAACAGCATAAGCACGCCGCCCGCGCCTTCTTTGAAGACCTGCGCGATCGGATTTGCGCGGAATTTGAACGCATTGAGGATGAGGCGGGACCGCCGCTCTACTCTGGCGCGCCGGGCCGATTTGAACGCCACGCCTGGACGCGTGGGGATGGCTCAAAGGACGAAGGCGGCGGCGTGGGCGCCCTCATGCACGGCAAAGTGTTCGAAAAGGTCGGCGTGCATTGTTCCACGGTCTACGGTGAGTTTTCCGAGGAATTTCGCGGCAATATTCCCGGCGCCGATGAGGATCCCACGTTTTGGGCCAGCGGCATTTCCCTCATCGCCCATCTGACCAATCCACGGATTCCAGCCGTTCACATGAATACGCGCTTTGTGGTGACGGCCAAATCCTGGTTCGGCGGCGGCTCGGATCTCACGCCGGTGCTGGATTATCAGCGCCACGCTGAGTTTCCTGATGCGATCGCGTTCCACTCTGCGCTCAAATCCGCCTGTGACCGCCATCACGGCGACTATTATCCCAAGTTTAAAACCTGGGCGGATGAGTATTTCTTCCTGCCGCACCGCAATGAACCGCGCGGAATTGGCGGGATTTTCTTTGATTATCACAATACCGGCGACTTTGCGGCCGACTTCGCCTTCGCAAAAGACCAGGCCGAGGCATTTTTAGAGATTTATCCAAAAATCGTACGCCAACGCATGAAAGAAAGCTGGACGCCTGCCGAGCGCGAGGAACAACTCACCCGCCGCGGCCGGTATGTGGAGTTCAATTTGCTGTATGACCGCGGGACGTTGTTTGGCCTGAAAACCGGCGGCAATGTGGAGACCATCTTGTCCTCCATGCCGCCTGTCGTGAAGTGGGCTTAATCCGCCACGCGGCCGATTACAGCGCTTCTTGCAGCTTTTCCCCCACTTCGCGGACCTTTTCGCCCGCTTTGCGAATCGTCTCGGCCACCATCACCATGCCAATGCCCGTGGAGATGAAGTTGACGCCCACCAACAGGCCGAGCACCACGAGCGATGCGCTCGGCAGACCGGCGGCAATAATGAGGCCGGCTGCGATACTGACCCCACCGGAGAACAGCATCCATAACCACCCCTCAGCGGGACGCATCTGAAACGCCAATGACAGATGTGACGCGCCTTCCAAGAGAAAGATCACAGCGATCACTAAGGTCAACGCTATCAGGCCGGCGGCGGGGTTAAACAGCAAGACCAAGCCTGCGCCCATCGTGAATAACGCCAGAAGCAGTGCGCCAAAAAACGGACCCGACCCACGCAATGAAAACGCGCCCGCAAGCGCGGCTCCACCGGCCAATACAAACACCAGACCGATCACATAATTGGCGGCCAAGCTGAAAACAATCGGAAAGAAAACCGCGAGAACGCCAATCACGATATGTGCAATTCCGCCCCAAAACAGCCATTTGCGTCCTTTCCTGACACCGTCGAGTGTGGCTGGATCAGCAACATCTCCGTCCGCAACTGGCTCGCTCATGATCAGTCTCCGCTAAAGTAATATCGATTGTACGATCAATAGAGTACCGCAGTCTCTTTGCTTTGACGAGATCAAAGTTCAGTCAAGGTTTGAATTCCAGATTGCTTGGCAAAACGCTCGGCTCGCCTTACAGTTGTTGGCGTGGTGCGAGAGCACGTTACGTCGAAGGCCGCCGGCTCAGCCGGGACAATTGGGGGGGAAGAGCGATGGCAATGGCGCTGGAGTTTAAAGTTTTGGCACTCAAAACTCTGGCTGTGAGCGCGCTCACAGCCGTATTCACAGTCGCGGGCCCGGCTCTGGCCGTTCAAGATGACGTTGACGGCTCGGCCGACCACCCCATGGTCGGCAGGTATGAGGGCTCGGTGATCAAATCGCACCAAATCCAAGAATACGCTGAAGAATTTTTCCCAAGCCAAGCCTTCGGCAATGACGGCGATGACAATCCGGCCGCCTATTCGGTGGCCATCGCCGGCAAAGTCACCCGCATCCATTATGAAGGCCCGCAGAACCGGTCCGCGCTGGAGGTCGTGCGCAACTATCAGTCCGCGCTGGAAGGCAATGACTTTGAGACCGTGTTTTTCTGCGTGAACAAGGACTGCGGCGAGGACGCGGAGTTCTGGGAGATCGCCCGCGGCGGGGTTGGTCTGTTTCCAGCTTGGGAATCCAACACCTATGGTCTGTTCAAGCTCGCCCGCGCGGAAGGCGATATTTATGTGGCCGTGTTCGCGCTGGATTACTCCAATCCGGCTCGGGCCGAGATTGTTGTGCGCGTGGGTGAATTGCGCCCGGTGGAGCTGGACAAGGTCAGCGTCTATTCTGCCGACACCATCGCCCAAAAACTCAACTCCCAAGGACGCATCGCGCTTTATGCGATCGAGTTTGACCATGACAGCGACGTGATCAAAGCCTCGTCGGATGAACAGATCGCTGAAATTGCCGCGTTCTTGACCACCAACGCCAACATCAACGTGCTTGTGGTGGGCCATTCGGACATGACCGGCGGGCTCGATTACAACCAATCACTGTCGGAACGCCGCGCTAAGGCGGTGGTGGAGCGCTTATCCTCCGACTCTGGCATTGCTCGTGATCGGTTGGCCGGCATCGGCGTTGGCCCCGCCTCGCCTGTCGCATCCAACCGCAGCGAAGACGGCCGCGCACGTAACCGCCGCGTGGAGATTGTCGATCGCGGGGTTGATTAAGATCAGCCCATGGCTTCGAGCGCGTTGCATCTATTCCTCCACCGACGCCATCAAATACGGCGTGGGATCGACCGACCGATAGCCGGGGGTGTTTTCAATCAGATGTTTGAGCCAGTGATTGTGGCCCGCGCCATAAAACACCACGACGCGATCGCCAGGTTCGGTCACATCTTGGAGCTTAGCGAAAATCTTGGCGTTGCGCAGAAACCACATGGCGTTGAGCTCGGAGCCAGGCTGCGCTTCGCCCAAATCGTACTCTAACAAGGCATAATAGAAATCAGCCGAGGACATCACGCCTGTGTTCGTTTCCGCCAAGGCTCGACCCAAATGCAAACTGTTCAATCTTTGCTGCTCTGCCTCAATCGTCGCGCCGAACTCGTCGAGAAAGGCCTGAAGTTCTACCTGGCGCCCGCTGGCTTCGGCATGCGCCATAACGGCGCCAAATGGAAAATATCCCGGCTCATCGCCGCTGGGTTGTTCGTCAATACCGTAGACACGCGTGACGCCAGTCTCCGCCGCCAGTCGCAAGCCCAATTGCACTCGTTCATTCCGATTCTCCGTCAATACGTCCGCCGAAAAATCGTCAAAAGGCGGGTATCGGTACTCCGGCGGCTCAGTCACCGCTTCCAGTGCGACAACCGTCGGCTCGAACGTCGCCAAGGATTGAGCAATGGCGTCCAACTCCGCTTGTCGGTCGGGCGCCAGCACATCCATCGCTTCAGCGCTGATCAGGTCGCTTTCCGACGGAATGAAATGGAACGTCCCGATCAGCATCACCTGCACGTCCTGGTCGGAAGGTTCGGATTGGACCGCCCCGCTGACCTGTCCCAATGCCAGCACAGCGAGCAGCGGCGCGATCCAATGTTTCATTACTTACATTCTTCCACGATATGGGACGGTTTGGCGCTTAGCCCTGTGCTCCGCGCTCCAAAACGCCCGCCAATGCCTTCATCCGCTTGGCGTCATGGCCTCCGGCGCTCCCCGCCGCGTCATTGAGCGCATTGATCACAGCACTCGCGTCTTCGGCGTCGAGCCGATCAGCCTCCCACCTGTCAATCGCCCGATCGACCTGCGACGCCATGGAGCGGCTCATGGCTTGAGACCGCTTGAGTTGATCGAGATAGGCCCGCGCCACCACAGGCTCATCAGGCCACACAAAGTGTTCCTGAGTTTGGGTGTTGGCTTCATCGAACGTGATCAATTCGGCGGCGGCGATTTCGTTTTCGCTCAGATAGTCGCTGGGCGAGAGCTTGAGTACGTCGAGGCCGCGGACGATCTCGGTGCCGTAGATCAGTCCATTGTGCCAATAGGCCGCCCAATAGCCGCCAAGGAACAGCTCTTCGGGGTCGAGCGGACCACGATCGAAATACCCGATTTCCACGGGATTGGCGCTATCGGTGAAATCGACAACCGAGAGACCGCCGCTATACCAGCCTTGCACCATGATATCCCGCCCGGGGACAGGAATGAGATTGCCGTTGTGGGCAACGCAGTTTTCAGCTTTGGTCTGGTTTCCAGGGATCTTGAAATAGCTGCGGCGCGCCAAGCCATCCTCTGTGACGTCAATGATGATATTGGCGCCCCAATTGTCTGGTTCCTCAGACGTGCACCGAGCGCCAAGCCCGCCGCCCCATTCATCGGTGAACAGGATTTTACTGGCGTCATTGTTAAATGTCGCCGAGTGCCAATAGGCCATGTTCTGGTCGAACACTTCGTCAATCCGCTTTGGATCGGCGGGATCGGAGATATCTAGCAATATGCCATTGCCGCTACATGCGCCCGCCGCCAGATTGAAATGCGGATAGACCGTGATGTCATGGCAGTGATTGGTGGGCGCGGTGCGTTGGGCGTCTTCTGAAACGGCGCCGCCGAGCCACAGGCCGTCAACAATGCCCGTCTCGCGGTCAGCGAAAATGCGCGGGCGGTTGACGATCTTCGCGTTCTCAGGCGCGTCCAGCTCGACTTTGATGATGTCGATACTGTAGAGTGCCGTGTTCTCATTCTCATAGGGCTGTCCACCAACACAGCCTTCCAATTCGGATTCCGGCCGGACGCCGCTGGTCCCCTGGTTATAGATGTAGACCACATTGGCGTCGTCGGGATGCGGAACCAACGTGTGGGTGTGTGACCCGCGGCAGGTTTGGACGGCTGCAACCTGGCGTGGATTATTGATGTCGCTGATGTCGAAAATCCGAACGCCGAGGAAACGGTCAGCGCTGCTTTCCCCTTCAACACCGCCAGCACCGCAATCCAGGCGCGCTCGGTTTTGCTCCACCGAGTGGAACAAGAGATCACCGTGTACGGTCACGTCGCCTTGGCCGCCAGGACACACCACGGAAACCACCAGCTCAGGGGCGGCGTCGCTGGAGGTTTGGTAGATATTGAAGCCGTGGAAATTACCCATGATCACTTTGTCGCCAGTGAAGGCAGCATCGGAGTTGGCAAAGGAAATGGGGCTTGGCGGACGTTCTGTCTCTTCTCCAGCCTCCATGGCGCGGTAGATCGCGCGCTCGCGTTCTGGTGACCATAGCGCTCCCGGATCGGAAAATCCGTCCGGCGGAGCCACCGCATGGACCAGCTCCACATTCCAGGCCGCTTCGCCGGCGTCATACAATCCCGGGGTGAGGCCCTCTCGGCCATCAATCTGCTGATCAGCGACCTGTGCGGTGGTTGCGCACGCCGCCAGCCCCACTCCAAACGCCATCGCCGCCAATGCGGTGCGTGAAACTTCAGTCATATTGATCCCCTTCCAGCTATTTGTTCTGTTCAAGTTTGGTGAGCATAAATTGCATGCGATTGATCTCTGCCGACTGATCGGCGACCACCGCGGCGAGAAACTCCGATAATTCAGGGTCTTCTCCATTTCCCGGCTCGGACATCAAGCCATTGACCATATCAATGGCGCCCTGGTGGTGATGGATCATGCCGGTCAGGAACAATCGATCAAACTCAGCGCCGTCAGCAGCCGCCAACTCGGCCATTTGCGCCGGCGACAACATGCCCGACATTAGCGGCACGGTGGAAAGCCCAGTCTTGGGATCAATCTTCACGTCCATCGCGTCGTGTTGGTCATGAGCCATTTCCGACATGTGGTCTTGATGTCCGCCAGAATGGCCTGATGTGTGGCTCATCCCGTGGTGCATGTGATCCATGCTTGCTGGCTCGAGCGGCTGGCCTCGGCGCTGTAGCCAAGTGCGCATCATGGCGATCTCAGTTGCCTGGCTGCGTGCAATACGATCACCCATGAGACGGATGCCCGGGTTGTCCGTGCGATCCTCGATCAGATCGCCCATCTCAACCGCCTGGCCATGGTGGATGATCATCATTTGCATGAAATGGGCGTCAGCTTCGGTAAAATGGGCTTGAGCAAATGCAATTGATTCCTCGGGCGACAGCATCCGAGTGGCCTCGCCAGGGGCGCCCGGCTTCACAATGGGCGGACCGTCCTGCGCCAGAACATTCGCGCCAGGGGCGAAACATAGGCCCAAAACAGCGGCGCAGGCGAGACCATGGCGCTCCATCCGGCGATTGCGAATGGGGATACGGCGTCCTTCCCCTAAACATTTCACCATACTTTCAATCCCATATGCTCTGTGACGCAGCCTTTGCCCACCACGGTAGGCTGGCGACGATAAGGCCGTCAATTTGAACTGCGCCGATAGCGCGCGGGCGCGATCAATCGTCGAATTCACTATGGCATAAATGCAACTGCCGCCAGCCTGGCGACGAACCGCAAGATTTCCAAGATCAACAACAAGACTTCGCCTCGACGTGTCGATTTTCGTCATGAAGGATCAAAAGTCCAAGACGTGGCTCTTCTTGATTTGCGCCGCGGCGACTTGTGCACACTACAGTAAACTGGGGAATCTTGTGAAAACAAAACACCAAAAATCGCATCTTTGGAGCTCAACCGCTTTAGCCTGGATGTTGGCCCTGGGCGCCCTGCAAACAACGGCTTTTGCTCAAGACGATGGTAATGATGTCGCCGCGCAAGATCAGGGCGTCGCCCAGATTCAACCGTCTGACGATGCTCAAGACGACGACTCTGATGAGCGAATCCTTGTTACCGGATCACGTTTGGCGCGCTCAGAGTTTACGTCCCCGCAACCGGTTCAAATCATTTCCGGGCAAGTGGCCCGCGAGATTGGTTTGCTCGATGTGAGTGAAATCCTCTCCGCAACACCGCAAGTGACGGGTACGCAAATTGACCAAACTTTCAATGGATTTGTGCTGGATAACGGTCCTGGTTCCCAACAGGTGAACTTTCGCGGATTAGGCGCCGGCCGTACACTGGTCTTGGTCAACAGCAAGCGTTTGGCGCCCGCGGGCGTGGGCGGCGCCCCGACCACTCCGGACATCAGCTTAATCCCCCGGATCATGATTGATCGCATTGAGAACCTGCTCGATGGCGCCTCTTCGGTTTACGGATCGGACGCTGTGGCCGGGGTGTCGAACGTCATTTTGCGTTCAGACTTTGACGGGTTGGAGTTTGAAGCCAATTACGCTCAACCGTTTGAAAGCGGCGGCGAACAGATGACGATCGCCGGCAGCTGGGGTGTGACCAGTGACAATGGGTTCATTGGATTCGGCGCCGAGTTCACCCGGCGCGAAGACTTGTCCAATGGCGACCGCGAATTCCTCAATTGTAACGAAAACCTCGAAATCGGCCAGAGCGGCGAAATTCGTTCGCTCGATATTTCCAATGAACCCGGTGTTTCGTTCAGCCCATGCAAATTCGCGTTTTTCAACCGGATTTCGTTGCAAGACGGCGTTTTTGGCAATCTATACCGCTCACCTGACGGCGAATTCACCAATGTGGGCATCCCCGGATACATCGAATCCGGTCTCAACCCCGCGTTCAACGCCTTCAATCCCACCATCGATCCCGTGAGCGGCGTCGTGGATAGCGATGGAGACGGCTTGCAAGACGTCGACTTCTTCGATCCATCCATCTTTTATGCCGGATCGCCGCAAGACTTGCGTTCGGACTTCTTGCCGGAGGATGAGCGCCTTTCGCTGTATACTTACGGTGAGTACGACATCGATATCTTGGGCGGCACAACAGTTTATTTCGAAGCGTCCTACAACAATCGCCAAACTTACATCGAACGCGATCCGCAATTTGTCAGCCCGGTCGTGCCGGCCGGTAACCCGTTTAACCCCTGTAACCCATTCACCAATCCCGACGGTGTGGACTGCTACTTGTTCTTCAACTTGGGGCCAGGCGCCCTACCGCCCCCCGATGTAGCGCCCCAAGTGCGGATCCAAGGTGTTCGCGACTTCCAAGACATCGATATTTCACAGACACGCGTTGTGGGAGGGTTCAAGGGTGATCTCGGCTTTCTGGACAGCGTCGGTCCGCTCAATGGCTGGAGTTACGATATCTACGCCATGCATTCGCGGTCATCAGGCCAACAGCTCAACAACGGCATCCTTAACGATCGTTTGATCCTGTCGCTAGAAACGTCCCAACGGTTGGAAGACGGCAGCGTCGTTTGCGGCGTTGATATTGACGGCGATGGTCTGCCGGATAGTGGTCAACTGCCGACCGGACAAACACTCGAGCCATGTGTGCCGGTGAATTTGTTCTCTCCTGAAAAATTTGGCCCAGAAGGCGGCGTCTTCACCGAAGAGGAATTCGACTATTTGGTGGCGAACAGATTGTTCAACACCGTGTTTGAGCAATCCATTGTGAGCGGATTCGTCAGCGGCGAAGTATTTGAGCTGCCGTGGAACGGCGCACCAGTTCAGGCTGGTTTAGGCTTTGAATACCGTCAGGACGATTTGGAGTCCTCGCCTGACTTCATTTCAGAAAAAGGCCAGGAGTTTAACTTCTTCGAAGACCCCGGCGCCTCTGGCCGCCGTGATCTCTATGAAGTCTTTATGGAGACGGCCTTCACGCCATTGCAAGGACTGCCTCTCGCCGAAGAGCTCTCGATAGAAGCGGCGGCGCGATGGACCGAGGAAAGCACATATGGTTCAGCATGGACCTATTCGGTTAAGGGGCTTTACCGCCCCACTGATTGGCTGCTGGCGCGCGGCACGTTTGGCACCTCCTTCCGGGCGCCCAACGCCCGAGAACAGTTCCTCAATGAAACCTCCGGGTTTATCGGGGTCACCGATCCGTGCATTGTTCCAGACGCCGCGCGGATCCCAGGCCAAAATCTGGGCGATCCGGAAACTTATGACCCCACGGGCGATTCCCGCAGCCAAGACACGCTCAATCTGTGTGTTGGCCAAGGTGTGGACCCCACCAGCCTCGGGCTTGATCCATTCCAAGACCAGACAATCACCATTGAAACCACTGATGGCGGGTCACAGCAACTGCAACCTGAAGAATCTGAATCGTTCACCGCCGGTTTGGTGTTCGAGCCCTTCCTGGCCTTGAACAGCTCAGGTTTGGGCGGGTCCTGGTCGGATGACATCGGCCTGCAATTGTCAGCCACTTACTACGACATTGAGGTCACCGACTCGATCCAGGAGCTGAGCAACCAAGGCATCATAAACGAATGTTTGTCGTTGGACGGCGGCACGACGTGTGGGCGGATCACCCGCGACAATGATGGTCTGATCAATTTGATCGACAGTTCGCCGGTGAATATTGGCCGCATCACGTCCGTCGGGTGGGACTTCAATTCATTGTTTGAGTACGACGCCATTCCGATATTCGGTCAAAACTTTGATTTGTCGGTGGATGTTGCCGCAACGCTATTGCTTGAACAGCAATTCGAGCAGTTGGGGCAAATTGACGACAATGCCGGGGAAACGGAGTCTCCCGACTGGGTGGGCCGCGTCAATGTGTTTGTGGATTGGGAAGACGTGCGCTTCAACTGGTTCACGCGCTACATCCAGGGCGGTGAAGAGCCAGAAACCGCGTTTGGCGCCGGCCCCACATGTACGCCGAGCCCGACCAATCCCGCCGCACCGGCTATTAATGAGCAGTGCCGTGATGTCTATTTCACCAATGATTATTGGCTGCACAACACATCAGTGACGTATTCCCACGACACTTGGGTGTTCAATATGGGCGTGCGCAATGTGTTCAACCGTGAGCCGGAATTGGTTGATACCGGCGGCGTGTTTGGCGTGCGCAATGTGCCGATCGGCGTTGGCTATGATGTATTGGGGCGCACCGCTTTCGTGAACGTGTCCAAGCGATTCTAACCGCTCCGCATCGGTGACCTTGGGGCCCGGCAGCTCATGCAACCGCCGGGTCCTTTTCATTCAACCGGGTCCTGCGAGGCTTGAATGAAACTCAACGCGGCGAGCAGTGCAGTTTTCTCCGCGCGAAAGCCCCCTTTGACCCATAATCGCTCAAGGGCTTTGAGCGTCGCGCCCAGGCGCGGTCCTTTCTCAACGCCAGCAGCAATCAGATCGCTACCTCTAATCGGAAATTGGGGCCGCTCCCAAGACTGAACAGTGTCCAGCAATGAACGCCACTCTTGGTGGTTTGCTTCTGCGCGCGCACCGTCAATAGCCCAGGCCAATCGAGCGCGATCGAGAAACGCTTGCAGGTCCAACGGGTAGATGGCTTTGGCGATCTCCAAGTCTTCGCCGCCGAGCAGCTCACGCGGATCGAACGCCTGACTGGCCCACAACTCAAGCCGAAGGCCCTCCGCATTGGAAAGCTTAAGACGGGAACGCACGCGTTCAATAACCGGCCCCAATCGGGGAATGAGCGCCTCAAATCGAAGCATCACGTCGGCTGGCCAGGCTTCGCCTTGTTCCAGCGTCACCAAGGCATTCAGCAAATCCAATGAAACCGCTTCGGGCACAGTTTGCCCAAGCACGCCAGCGTCATCCATCGCGGCTATGGCTCGGCGCGGATCGGGCGCTGAGAGCAGTTTTTTGAGTTCTTTCCATACCCGCTCGGCGGAAAGTCGACGCATACCTGCGGCCAATTGCGCGCACGCCTTTTGACCGTCCTCATTAACCTCCAAGGCATACCAGGCGGTGAACCTGTAAAATCGGAGAATGCGCAAATAGTCCTCGCGAATGCGCACTCGCGCATCGCCGATAAAGACGATTTTGCCGGCCAAAGCATCAGCCACACCGTCTTGCGGATCAAAAATGCGACCATCGCGGTCGGCGTAAATGGCGTTGAGGCGAAAATCCCTGCGTGCAGAATCGTCTTCCCAATCCTCGGTGTAGGCAATGGTGGCGTTTCGCCCGTCGGTTTCCACGTCACGACGCAGTGTGGTGACTTCAAATGGAACGCCATGCGAGATGACAGTGATCGTGCCGTGTTCCAGTCCCGTCGGCGCCGTTTTGAGACCTGCGCGCTGCGCCGCCTCAATCACATCCTGGGGACTCAATTTTGTGGCAATGTCGATGTCATCCACCGGGCGACCCATCAGTGCATTGCGCACGCACCCGCCCACAAACCGCGAAGCTTCAGGCCGGGCTGCATCCAACGCGGCCATCACGGCTTGAGTGGCCGGCGCGCTGATCCAGGCGTGTTGCGATGGGGAAAGCATTTGGTTCACTGCGTGTCATCATCCTCATCGGACGGATCGGGTTCACGAACGTCCTCGCGCGCCGGGGGCAAGCCCCTTTCCTCGCGCGCTGCGGCCCGCGTGGTGAACTCGCCAGCGGGTACAAAAAAACCGTCTACGACGTCGCCCTCAGCGCTTGTGTAGGACGGAACCCAAACTCTGCCTTCAGGATCAACGTCTGAACCACGGGTCAGGTTGTAGGTGACCGAGACCCCAGCCACCAGCAAGGCGCCGATCAACAATAACAGCTCAAACCGATTTGATGCGTTCGACCGACGGTTATTGGGCGTGATCGCTCGCCAAATGAAAAATATGACGAACGGCAGAGACAGTAGAAACAGATTGAACAGGATATGCTTTGCCACGGCGCTAACCTCCCGCGACCTGGGGCCGTGGGGCGCTGAGCCGGTCGCTCAGCGCCTTCAACATGCCGGCGGTCGCTCCCCAAATGACACGATTATCCACGTTGATTTCCAGAAAAGTACGCATCACGCCGCGAAATTCAGCACTGGCGGTCTGAATCCTCTCAGGATCAACGACAGTCTCAAAGGACGTCTCAAAGACCTCAGCCACTTCGCGAGGATCAGGCTGCGGGTCGAACGGCGCTCGCACGACGCCAACAAAGGGCGTGACGCAAAATCCGGTCACTGTTTCGTAAGGGTCGAATGCACCGAGCACGTCCACGGCATGCGGATCAAGGCCAATCTCTTCGTGCGCCTCACGCAAGGCGGCGGCCAACGGGCTGGCGTCATCAGCATCAATCCGACCGCCGGGAAAGGCAATTTGCCCTGCATGTCGCGCCAAAGTCTCCGCGCGCCGCGTCAAGACCACCCGCCATTCGCCTTCGCGCTCGATCAATGGCGCTAAAACTGCGGCTGGGCGTAATGCGTGACGGATCGAAATGGCGGGTCTTCCACCATTCAAGTCGTAATCACTGCGTCGCGCTCCGGTCAGTCCCACAAACCGATCCACCGGATCAAGCACACGGCGCAACCGGTCGATGATCTCTTCTGGCGGCTGATGGGCGCGCGCCTGGCCAGCAGGGCTCATGGTTTGGCCTCATGAACTGAGCCAAGCGGGAAAGCGCAACCAGCACTCCGCACAACGAGCATATCACCATCCAAATCGGCCAAATTCACCAAATCGTAGAAACAAGAACGGGTCACCAACGCCTCCAAGCCATTGTCTGGACCATGGCGCACCGTGACGAAAGGCAGCGGCTCTCCCGTCGCCACATTGTGATCTACGCGCAAGGGATGATTGGGTCCGATCTCGGCCACATCACCAAGATTTGTAACAAACGCGATGGCCTGATCGGTCTCGCCCTGATGCTTAACGTCCAGCGCTACAGCCAAAAACGGCGCGCATTCTACTTTGACCGGAGCCTTTTCCACAGGCGTGACGACCCAGTATGCACCATGTTCGTCGCGCTTCAGCACGCTTGCAAACAGCTTCACAAGCCGTTGGCGGCCAATGGGCGATCCCTGATAGCGCCAGACGCCGTCCTTCAGAATTTCCAGGCCGATATCCCCACACGAAGGCGGGTCCCAACGGTGAACAGGAGCAGGCGCTTTCAATGAGCCGCCCACCGATTTAGCCAGGCTTGCAAAATCAAATCCTTTCACGTCGACCATGGACGTATCAGGCCTTTCGATTCTATCTATTTTGTCATCCGCAGCCGATGCCATAGACATCCCCGGTTATTGACCTCAATTATTCTTATACGTCGTGCTTCGACCGCAAGGCTCAAGCCCTGACCCATGATCTAGGAGATGAACCATGACGGATTTTGCGACTAATCCCGCCGGATCTCATACTGGGATGTCTAACGCTCCCGTCGCTGCGGCAGAAACCGCGATTGAACGATTGGCCGCTGTTCGAGCCTCAGTCGCGAAGTCAATTGTGGGACAGGACGCCGTGGTCGAACTGACGCTGGCGGCGATCATGTGCGGAGGTCACGCCCTCATTGTTGGTGCGCCAGGCTTGGCGAAGACCCGATTGGTGGCGACGCTTGGACGCGTTCTGGGTCTGCATAACACGCGCGTTCAATTCACGCCTGATCTCATGCCGGCCGACATTCTCGGGGCTGAAGTGCTGGACCAGGATGAAACCGGGCGCCGGTCCTTCCGATTCGTCAAAGGCCCGGTTTTCACCCAACTTTTGATGGCTGACGAAATCAATCGCGCCAGCCCGCGCACCCAATCGGCGCTATTGCAGGCCATGCAGGAACACACGGTCACCGTGGCCGGCCAATCCTACGCCCTGCCCGAGCCATTCCACGTGCTCGCCACGCAAAACCCCATCGAGCAAGAAGGCACCTATCCGCTGCCCGAAGCGCAACTTGACCGGTTCTTGTTCCAGGTGGATGTGGATTATCCCACGCTCGATGAAGAACGGGCGATTCTTCTCGCCACCACCGGCTCCGCCGACGCCGACGCCGATCCGGTGCTCACGGCCGAGGATGTCGTCAGTTTACAAAAACTGGTGCGCGCCATGCCCATTGGTGAACAAACCGTCGAGGCCATTCTCAAGCTCGTGCGTCAAGCCCGCCCCGGCGAAACCACTCTGGAAACCGTGCGTGAGGGGCTGCTTTGGGGGCCCGGTCCGCGTGCTGGCCAAGCTTTAATGCTGGGTGTTCGGGCCCGCGCCCTGCTTCAAGGTCGCTTAGCGCCCTCGGTTGAAGATGTGGTTGCCTTGGCGCCGGCAGTCTTGCGTCACCGCGTGGCGTTAACCTTTGGCGCCCGTGCGAATGGATTGGCGCTCGATGATCTGATCGAACACGCCGTCAAGGAGATTGCGTGACGCCTAGAGCCATGAGCGCCCTTCCCAACACAGCAGGCGCCCAAGCGGGCCAGCCCATCAATACTCTGCGCAGAGATGCGGAGGGTCTGGCTGCGACATTGCCGGATTTGGTGCTCGACGCGGAACGATTGGCCGCGTCGGTGAATTTCGGCGTTCACGGCCGTCGACGCCCGGGCATCGGCGAAAACTTTTGGGAATTTCGCCACTATGATTCCGGCGACGGACTGTCGCGCGTGGACTGGCGGCGCTCGGCGCGCGCGGATGACCTCCTGGTGCGCGAGCGCGAGCTGGAAACCACACAAAGCGTGATGTTTTGGCGCGACAACTCGGCTGGCATGGATTATTCCTCAGAGCCGAAAAAAGGACTGGCCACCAAGGCGCGGCGCGCCGCAGTCTTATGCGCGGCGGCAGCGATCTTATCATCGAAGGCTGGCGAACAAGTGGGGGTGCTCGGCGCTGATCATCCAGCGCGCCCTGGCCGCATGGGCTTGGCTGGCGCCATGGACGGATTGGCCCGCGGCGCAGACAGCGAATTGGCGTTTCTCGACCCCGCATTGGCGAGAGGTCGCGGCAAGTTTGTCCTCGCCTCCGACTTTCTAGAGCCCATCGAAGTGTGGCGGACGCGGATCAACGCACTGTCCGCCGCCGGCGCACCCATTATTTTGCTGATTGTGACCGATCCCGCTGAGGAATTGTTCCCCTTCGCCGGACGAACTCAGTTTCTTCCTCTGGAGAATGGACGTGAGCCTCTCTTGTTTGGACGCGCTGAGCTGGCGCGCCGCGCCTACCAGGATCGATACGCCGCCCACTATGGCGCACTGCGCGACAGCGCTCGGCGTATTGGCTGGCCGGTCGTGTCTTCGCGCACCGATCGGCCTGCGTCCGAAGCGCTATTGGCGCTGATGGCCGCATTAGCCCCGCAAAAGCGATAGGGATTGTCGGATCATGCTGACTCTTGGTCCATTGGGATTTGCTGCACCGCTGGCGCTGATCGGATTGGTCGCGCTGCCGATGATTTGGTGGCTGTTACGCGCCACGCCTCCAGCTCCAAAACGTGTGACCTTCCCGCCTCTGAAGCTCTTGATGGGCCTGCAACCCAAAGAAGAAACCCCTGATCACACGCCGTGGTGGGTGGTTGTGTTGCGGTTGATTTTGGCCGCGTTGGTCATCATCGCGCTGGCTCGCCCCATCCTGTTTCCACTTGGGCGAGATGAGGCCACCGGTCCTCTCATCCTCATCATTGAGGACGGGTGGTCGGCCGCGCCCACTTGGCGCTCAACCGAACAAACTGCCGTGCGCGCCCTAAACGCCGCGGCGCGCGCCGATCGCACAGCCGCAGTCGTCTTCACAGCGCCGCGTGATGGCGCGGACGAAGCCGTTATTCTTCAGGATCCGGCAGACCTGGCGCGTTCGCTTCAGGCGCACTCACCCGCGCCCTGGCCCAGCGATCTCAGCGCCACTGCGGGACGTTTATCAGCGGCGGGGAATAATGGCGATCTTGGCCAAGCGCCGTCATTCATCTGGCTCACCGACGGTGTCGCCAACGACGATGTGGAGCCTTTTGCCCGGACTTTAGCCGAATTAGGCGATGTGCGCGTTCAAGCCCCGCCCCCGTCACGATTGCCGATCATCATGCGCCCGCCCCAGACCGAACCGCGCGGGCTCAGCGTGGAATTGCTGCGCACCTCCAGCGGTCGACCTCAATCGGGAGCGGTGCTCGCACTTGATTCCGGCGGCAGGGCCTTAGCGCGCGCACCCTTCAACTTCGGATCAGGTGAAACAACGACGCGGGCGCTGGCGGAAACGCCGCTGGAAGTGCGCAATCGTATCGCGTCTTTACGCCTCGAGCGCAACGCGTCCGCAGGCGGCGCTCAGGCGCTGGACGACGCCTGGCGTCAGCCCTTAGTGGGCCTGATATCGGCCACCGCCGATGATGAACGCCAGCCACTCCTGTCGGAATTGCACTATGTGGAGCAAGCTCTGGCCGGACGCGCCGTCACTGTGCGCGGGTCACTGGACGCATTGCTGGCCCGAAATCCTTCTGCGCTTGTGCTTACCGACACCGCCCAGCCCACCCCAGCCGCCATGAACGCCTTGCGAAACTATGTCGACGAGGGAGGCCTGCTGATCCGGTTTGCCGGCCCCCGATTGGCTGATGATCCTGACGATCTAATCCCCGTCACATTGCGTGCAGGGGGACGCTTACTCGGCGGCGCGCTGGCTTGGGACGAACCTCAACCCTTGGCGCCTTTCCCTGAAAACAGCCCGTTTTTTGACCTATCCGCCCCCGACGAAGCGACCGTGTCTCAGCAAGTGCTCGCCCAACCAGAGCCCGATCTCAACAACAAAGTATGGGCGAGGCTTGATGACGGCACTCCGCTCGTCACATCCGCCGCACGAGGAGAGGGACGCCTAATATTCTTCCACATCACCGCGAACCCGGCCTGGTCGGACGTACCATTGTCTGGCGTGTTCGCCAGCATGATGGTGCGCACGCTCACCTATGCGGGCAACGCCAATCGCAGCGAGACCGAAGACGTGGGCGGCGACGGGGCTTGGACACTCCAAACCTCGCTAGACGCGGATGGCCGCATGATCCCCGCCGATGGCGGCGCCAGCATTGAAGCAGCGAACATTGCGGAGGCGTCATTTGGTCCAAGCGCGCCACCCGGCGTATATTCTCGTGGTGCGTCGCGCTTGGCGCGCAATATCACTGGCCCCGAAGATGAGATTTCCGCCATCACCCAACTGCCCGCAGGACTGACCTTGGAACCTCTTGGCGAACTTGCACCCTTAAGATTGATGGGACCGTTACTGGCGGCGGCATTGGTGCTGCTTGCCATCGACGCCATCGCAATGGCCCACTTGGCTGGGCGATTGAGGCTTCCGACTGCCCGCCGGGCGTCCACAGCTGCGGTGATCGGGGCAGCCTTGGTGTTCAGCGTGGGCTTGAATGCTGGGTTTGGGAACCGCGCTTCGGCCCAGTCAACGCCGGACGCCATCGATACCGCTGATGAAGCTGCGGCCATTGAAGCCCTTAGGGTCTTGCGCCTGGCCTATGTGGTCACCGGCGATCGAAGGGTGGATCAGATGAGTGAAGCCGGTCTGCGCGGCCTGTCTCGCCAGCTGGAACGGCGCACATCGGTCAATCCTGGAGATCCATTGTCGGTGGATATCGAGAATGACGAGTTGGGCATCTGGCCGTTGCTGTATTGGCCCGTTTCGGCTGATACCCCGCAACCTTCGCCAGAAGCCGCCGACAAACTCGATCGGTTCATCAAGACCGGCGGCGTGCTGGTGATTGATACACAAGACGGTGGCGCAGGTTTTTCGAACGAACCCAATGCAGGCCTACAAACAATTGGCGCGGTGCTGGACATCCCCCCTCTCAAGCGCGTGCCCGCTGATCCGCAAGGCCATGTATTAAACCGGTCATTTTATTTGCTGACCGACCTCCCCGGCCGGTGGACGGACACAGCGGTGTGGGTTGAGGCGGACGAGCGTGGTTCTGCACGCGATGGCGTTTCTGGCGTGGTGATCGGTTCAGCTGACTGGGCGGCGGCCTGGGCGGTTGATGACACCGGCGCGCCGCTAGCGGTCTTGGCCGGCGGTAATCAACGTCAGCGTGAAATGGCGTATCGCGCGGGCATCAATCTGGTGATGTACGTACTCACAGGCAATTATAAGTCCGACCAAGTCCATGTGCCGAAAATTCTGGAACGCCTTGGCCAATGACAAGTTTGATATTTGATCCTCTGCTCGCCTGGTGGGCAATCGCCGCGCTAGGCGTCGTCGCGCTCGGCGCCGCCCTTTGGCTTGGCGGCCGCGGACGCGCACTACGAATGCTCGCTGCATTGGTGCTGGTGGGCTTGCTGGTCAATCCTTCCTGGCTGGAGGAGACCCGTGAACGCCTGCCGGACTACGCCATACTCGCCGTCGATCAAAGCGAGAGCCTGTCAGTCGATGATCGCGAACGCGCCGTAACCCTCATCGCAGACGATATCCGATCCCAGGCCGAGGCCGATCCGCTCTTGGAATTGGTGGAAGTTGCCGTCAATTCGGACGAAGATGGCACTCCGTTATATCAAGCCATCACGAATGCCTTGGGCGAAACGCCGAATGGACGGTTGGCCGGCGTGATCGCCGTCACTGACGGTCAATTGCATGATGCGCCAGCAAATCCAGACGCCATTGATATCCCCGCGCCGGTCCATGCTTTGATTGTGGGCGACCCGGATCGCAGCGACCGACGCATTGTGGTGAAACAAGCGCCGGCCTACGCCATCGTGAACGACCGCGCGCGGTTTACCATGACGGTGGAAGACCCTGGCGCAGTGGCAGGAACACAAGCGCGCGTCTCGCTGTCTCTGGACGGCGGCGAGCCGGTCACCGGCGTGGCCACCATCGGCGAGGAGATCGACATCGACGTCGCCATCCGCAAGCGCGGTCCCAATGTGGTGCAAATCGAGGCCGAAGCTGGGGAAGACGAACTCACCACGGTGAACAATCGCGCAGCGGTCAATGTGAATGGGGTTCGTGATCGATTGCGCGTTTTGTTGGTCACGGGCGAGCCTCACAGTGGCGCGCGCGCCTGGCGTGACCTATTGAAGTCCGATCCATCGGTCGATTTGGTGCATTTCGTGATTTTGCGCGATCCCATTGAAATGCAGATGGACCCCACACCGTCTGACGAGTTGTCTCTGATTCAATTTCCAAGCGATGAACTCTTCGTTCAAAAACTGAACGACTTTGATTTAATCATTTTTGATTACTACAAATATTATCAAGGTCAGGTTTTAAAGCCCGTTTATTTTACAAACATCAATCGCTACGTGGAAAATGGCGGTGCATTGTTGATCGTGGCGGGACCGCATTTCGCGACCAATTCGAGCCTCTATCGCACGCCTTTGTCAGTCATCTTACCCGCCCGCCCCACGCGTCGCGTGGATGAAGCCGGATACCGCCCTCAAATCTCAAATTTGGGCGAGGCGCACCCTGTCACGGCCGACTTTGCCAAACCAGGCGGGGAAGCTGAGCGTTGGGGTCGCTGGTTCCGCCGAATCGATGCGGACATCACCACCGGCGACATTTTGCTGGAGGACGATGCTGGCGAACCGCTATTGATCCTCGACCGGGTCAGCCAGGGTCGTGTCGCCATGCTTTTGTCGGACCAGGCCTGGATTTGGCGGCGCGGCGTGGATGGCGGTGGTCCGCACGCCGAATTGTTCCGCCGTTTGGCCCATTGGTTGATGAAGGAACCTGAACTGGAGGAGGAGCGCCTGCGCGCCGTCATTAATCAGGGCGTGCTTGAGCTTGAGCGCCGCACCACGGGCGACGCTCCCGATGCGGCAACATTGATTTCACCCCTAGGCGAAGAAACCCAGCTGACCTTCACACAGACAGCGCCTGGACGTTTCCTCGCCGAAACGGAGATCAATGAAACAGGCCTTTACACTGCCCGCTCGAATGACCTCTCCACCGTGGCGGCGTCTGGACCGCTCAACCCTGTGGAGTTTGCGGATTTACGCGCCACCGACGAATTGGTGTCCCCCATCTTGGCCATGACCAATGGCGGTTCGGTGTTTGTGGGAACCGGCGATGACGCCCAGGCTCCCCAAATCCGTCGAATCTCGAACAATGACCGCACATTCGGCCAGGATTGGATTGGTCTGCTCGACCGCAATGTCAGCGAGGCGCGCGAGCAAACGCGCAAACCGCTTGCCCCTGCGCTCCTCTTGTTGACCATCGGCCTGGGTTTGCTTGCGGCCGCGTGGTTCCGTGAAGGGCGCTAGTTATACTCATTCCAATTTGGAAATAATTCGTCTCCAAGAAAGGGACTAAACCGTGCGGAGCGCACCACCTAATTCATGAGCAACACCAACACGTGAGGAGGTCGCCATGATTGACGTGCGCAAATTTGACAGCCTGGGCGGGTTCACCAATGACTGGCTTAAAGCCCGCCACCATTTCTCTTTCGCCAATTATCACGATCCCAATCGGATGGGATGGGGCCCTATCCGCGTGTGGAATGATGATGAAATCGCGCCGGGCGCCGGCTTTGATCCCCACCCTCACCGCGACATGGAAATCATCACCTATGTGCGCGAAGGCGCCATCACTCACCGTGACCATATGGGCAATGAAGGTCGCACCGTTGCCGGGGACGTTCAGGTCATGAGCGCAGGCAAAGGCGTCGTTCACGCTGAATACAATAAGGAAAAAGACCCCACACGAATCTTCCAGATTTGGATCGAGCCCACCGAACACGGCGGCGATCCGGCTTGGGCCACGGCTGAGTTTCCAAAAGGCGACCGGGCTGGCGAACTCACAGTTTTAGCTTCTGGCCGTAAAGAGGATCAGAGCAATGGCGCACTGCCCATCCGCACCAATGCGCGTGTTTTCGCAGGGTTTTTGCGCGCCGGCGATGAGATCCAACACGATCTGCCAAGCGGTAAGGGAGCATACCTCGTCCCGGCAACGGGTCGATTGGTGATTGGCGAAGAATCCGTCGACGCTCGGGACGGGGTCGCCATCCGCGATGTGGACGCTGTGACCATCCGCGCAAAGGAAGATTCCGAAATTGTGCTCGTTGAGGCCTAGAAATTTTTTGTAATTTACCTTTTGATAACCTCCTTAATGGGGTACGAATCGTACCACAAAATGGGTTACACAGAGCGTTCGAAACGCTGGAGGTGGATGAGGATGGCGGAGAGAAAGAATCCGTTGGACGTGGTTGGCCCTGCATTGGTTACGGCCGGATGCGTAACTGTGGCGGCCGCTGGCGCGGTGGCGTCGCAGGGCGAGACAGTGGGCGCGACTTCCGCGGCGAAAACGGATGGCAACGACAATGTGACGGCAGGACGCTATGACGACCTGTCACCAGATTGGTCATAATCCACCGTCTAACTTTTCTTAATGACAGAGATGGCCGTGCGCGACGTGATGTTCATCACACAATCGCGCGCGGCCATCATTTTCTCGACCCGGCGGCCTTTGAGGCGTAACATCGGCCTACCGGGGGACGAAAAACGGAGGTCTGACATGATCAAAGGTTTGTTCAGCGTATGCGTCGCAATCGCCACGCTCACTCTCCCCGCTGCGGCGGCGCGTCCATTCCAAGCCGATATTGTCGCGGACAGCTTGCCGGCCATCACAGACGTTTCGGTGACCGTGAATGAAGAAATCGTTTCCACGCGGCCAAACCGCAGCCGGTCCTCGGGCGCCGTGCAGCCCGTTCACCCGACTGACGCCGAATATTTGGCCGAAGATCTCCAGGAAGAATTGGTGGAAGCACTGACGAAACAGGGCGCATACGCCGGCTCAGGAGGAGACGGCGGCGTGTTGAATGTGCGCATTATGCGTGTCACACCCAGCAATCCGGGCTTCACTCGCATTGGCCAGCTCCAAGGCATTTCAGCCACCTATAGCGTGGGCCGGGGCGGCGCATCGGTGGAAGCCGACTTGGTTGGTCCGGGCGGGGAAATCCTCGCCACGTTCGCATACGAAGACTACGAAGAATTCCTCGATGAATTCAGTCCTCGTGGCGCTTGGACACGAGCAGAGCGCACTTTCAGTCGGTTCGCCGACCGCGTGGCGAAATCCGTGGCTGAAGCATAATTGGTGATGCTGAACGTGATTTGGGATTCACCTAGCTAGGGCATTCCCAACACTTTATGGGTTTGAACACTGAGCCGCCATTGCGGATGCGCCAAGCAGTAAGCAATGGCGGATTTGGTATTTTCCAGCAAATCCGGTCCATCCATGGGCTGAAGCAGAAATGCGCCGAAGTCCAAATCTGCAAACGCTTCGGGCGGCGCGCCCGGCTGGGGGTAAACCAGCTTGAGTTCGTCCCCGCTGCTTTGCACCAATTGTGCGTTAGCCTTGGGACTGACGCACACCCAATCCAAGCCATTGGGCGCCGCCAATGTGCCGTTGGTTTCAACGGCCACTTCAAATCCGCGCCGATGCAAGGCCGTGATCAAGGGCTCATCCAACTGCAAGAGCGGCTCACCGCCGGTGCACACCACATAGCGTCCCTGTGGAGCCCCTTGCGGCCAAAGACCTAAGACTGCATCGGCGAGTTCGTCAGGCTCAACAAACTTGCCGCCATTGACTCCGTCGGTCCCGACAAATTCCGTATCGCAGAACTGGCAGATGGCTTTCGCACGATCGACTTCGCGGCCCGTCCACAGATTGCACCCGGCAAAGCGCAAAAAAACGGCGGGCCGTCCCGCCTGTAGCCCCTCCCCTTGCAAGGTGAGAAATATCTCTTTGACTGAGTAGGTCATCAATTGCCTTGTCTTATTCTACTGTGCATCGCTCGCCCTATCCGGGCAGTTCAATATGACGCTTGCGCTGATGGCGGCTTTCCGTCACCATCACATTGGGCTTTGTTAATGGGGCATGATATGGGGACGAACAATCGCAAGAAATCCGGAATCCGCATATTGGTTCCGGTGTTTATCATCACTGTTGTTGTGACGTATGCGGGGTTGTGGGGCGTCCATATCTGGCGCATGTGGGCGGGCCATTTGCCAGAGCCGGGCGGCGATCCAACCGTGCCCGGCGGCGCCTTTTTTGAGTTTATGAGAACCGGCGAGCAACTCGCGGTGCTCGTAGCATTCGCCTCGCTTGTCGCCTGGGCCACCAATGAAGCGATCCGAAATCGGGAGAGCGAAGAGCAACGCATTCGCACGGCGCGCTATTGGGTTTTGTACAATTGCATAAACCGCATCACCCAAGATTTGAACGTGCACCGCCAGATAGGCCGTTTGCTCCGCAATTCTGACTATCAGAATGTGGCCGCCTCAATGGACTACGCCATTCCCTACTCCCAGGATCACATTGGCGATATTCAGTTTGATCGCCATGAATTCCCAGTGCCAGACCAACGCCATTTCAGCGTGGTGAACGTCGTGCGCACACAAGCCTGGTTTTTTCTGCGCGGCTTTAAGGACACATGGACCAACGACGATGTACTCACAGCAGCCATCGCATTCGACTTCTCTTTGTTGACCAGCGATGAGAAAACATACACGCTCGTTTATTTTGAGAAATACAACAGCCTACAAGATGATGTGAACTTTGTCTTTCCTATACTGGACAAAATGTTTATGCCCATTGAGGGCGAACACTACCCTACCGACAGTATAGTCGCGACATCGCCCGAATTACAGTCTCGCTTGCTGCGCCAGGTTTACTATCGGATCCCCTGTATTTCCATCACCCTCACCGCCCGGTTGCAGCAGGCGATTGAGCTGGTGGTTCTGATTGCGGAAACGGCAAAGAAGGAACGGTTCGAAGGCGTTGAGGGGCAAATGCCGCGCCTGGTGCGCCAAGCCTGGGAGCAGGGTGTGCCAATTGGGAGAGCAATCTTAAAAAAGTACGATTTGGCCGCCTTGATTGAGCAAGATCCCCCAATTCAGACTGCAAAGGACTAAGCCAGCGTCGCTCCGCGGGCGCTGATGAACTCCGCCCACCCCTTTGCCCTGAGATCACAGGCTGGACACGTCCCGCAGCCATAGCCCCAATTGTGGCGCTGTGTTCGGTCCCCGCGATAACAGGTGTGGGTGTGCTCAACAATCAGATCAACCAATGCCGGCCCGCCTAATTCCTTAGCCAATTGCCATGTTTGCGCCTTCGTCAAATGCATTAGCGGCGTGGCCACAGTTTGCGGCTGATCAAGCCCCAAGGCGAGAGCGCGGCTCATCGCGTCAATGGTTGCCTCGCGACAGTCGGGATACCCGGAATAGTCAGTTTGACAAACGCCGGTGACCAGCACGCCAAGTCCTCTGCGATAAGCCAATGCGCCCGCCGCCGCCAGGAACGCTAAATTGCGCCCAGGGACAAAGGTGGTGGGCAAACCTGTTTCGGCCATCGCAATTTCCTGCTCACCTGTCAGAGCTGTCTCTGAAATTGCGCCAAAACCTCTGAGATCGATGTGGTGGTTAGGTCCGATCGCCTGTGCCCAATCGGGAAATTTGTCGCGCAATATGCGGAGCGTTTCGCGTCGGGCGGTCAGCTCCACCGCATGGGTCTGACCATAGTCGAACGCCACAGTTTCGACACGTGCGTATCGTTCACAGGCCCAAGCCAAACATGTCGCGGAATCTTGGCCGCCGGAGAATAACACCAGGGCTGCATCACTGTTGAGAAAAGCATTCGCGCTCATGAGAGGACCCACCTATAACGGGGAAAACCGGAGGACGCTATGGACGACCCACGCCTGATCTACACCACTTGGCCAAATCCCGAGAGCGCCGCAAACGCTGCGCGCACTCTGGTGGAAGAGCGATTGGCCGCCTGCGCCAATATTCTTCCAGGTGCGCTGTCAATTCATTGGTGGGACGGCAAGGTGGACGCAGATCCAGAAGCTGTGGTGATCTTCAAAACCACGCGTATCCAAGCGGCCAGATTGAGAACTCGGATCATGGAGCTGCATCCCTATGATCTTCCGGCCATTGTGGCTTTGGACGTGGATGCGGCGTCGTCGAACGGCCCATTCCTCGATTGGATTGGCCGGGAAGTTCGCGAACGCGTTTAGGGGCGTTGGCACGCTCAAGCGCTTTTTTGAACGACAAGCCTTTTTCCGACCAACACGCCATTTCCTGTGCGTAGCGAATCGCGTCACGAACGAGTAACTGTTAACCTTTCTTAAGGTCGCGGATCGTATTTTAAGGGTTCGTTGAAAACACTCGTTCGCCAAAAGGGCGTGGAGGGGCGTATGCGCATCTTGATGATCGAAGACGATCGCCAAACGGCGAAGTCCATCGAACTCATGTTAAAAAATGAAGGTTTGAACGTTTACACGACTGACCTGGGTGAGGAGGGCGTCGATCTCGGTAAGCTGTTTGATTACGACATCATTGTCCTCGATCTCGATCTGCCGGACATGAATGGCTATGACGTGCTCAAGACGCTGCGCGTGGCCAAAGTGTCCACACCGATTCTCATCCTGTCGGGATACAACGAAATTGAGAATAAGGTGCGTGGCCTGGAGTTTGGGGCTGACGATTACATGACCAAGCCCTTCCACAAGGATGAACTGATCGCGCGGATCAACGCCATTGTTCGCCGGTCGAAGGGGCACTCCCATTCAGAGATTAAGACGGGCGATATTACGGTGAATCTCGATGCAAAAACCGTGGAAGCAGCCGGAAAGCGCGTTCATCTGACCGGCAAAGAATACCAAATGCTTGAGCTGCTTTCGCTGCGCAAAGGCACCACGTTGACCAAGGACATGTTCCTCAACCACCTCTATGGCGGCATGGACGAGCCTGAATTGAAGATCATTGATGTGTTCATCTGCAAGCTGCGTAAAAAGCTCGCGGCGGCCACCAATGGCGACCATTACATCGAGACTGTATGGGGCCGCGGTTACGTATTGCGTGATCCCATCGCAGAAAAAGCGGCTTAGCCGACGATCAGTCCTTTAGGCGGTCGGGCACAAAAAGCTGACGCAGACGAACATCTGCGTCGGCGAAACTGGCTTCGGCGATGTGAAAGGATGCTTTCAGCCGGCCTTGTTATGGCGCGGCGACGACCTGGCTTACGGGGGCTAGGGCCGCAAATTCCACCCGATCGCCGTCCAAGCGTGCAGAAGCGCGCCCGCCAATCATTCGCGCAAAAAGGCCAGCGAGATAGGGTTGAATGGTGTGCGGTTCAAAGCCGCCCTCGGGCGCGCGTCCATCGAGTCCATCGCTGATGTGAGATTTTAAGAACACCCGCTTGCCCTCACCGTTGACACGTATGCGGTCGCCGGATTCATTCACGTCAATGGATATGGTCCCGCCGCGAGACAGTGTATCCACAGCCATTGTGACCAAATTCGCCAGAATCCGCGCGGCTGGCAGTCTGAGTTTGGGACCGGCCGTGCGCCATACAAATTCGATGTCGTGATCAGCAAAAGCGCGACGACACATGTCCTGTATGGCGCTGACATCCAGAAACGACCTTGGATCACAGGCGCCGAACGCCAATCGCAGCACCTCCAACTTTGCATGGGCCAGCGCGCCGGCTTCTCCGAGCAGCTCTACGGCATCGCGCTGCATGTCAGGATCCATATTGGGATCGCTCAGCACATCAATTGCCGCGCCAATGGGCAGCAAGCGGTTTGAGAAATCATGGCAAACCCGCGCGCAGGTCAGCGCGGCAAGGTCCTCAGCGGTCAGGTCGTTTGTCATTGTCATACGCCATGGTTGCGGGGATTCGCGCCTGGAGCCAGGCCACCAATTGCATCGTCCACAGCGAGGCAGAGGCGTCAATGGGAATCAGGACGATTTTCAGACCCCGCTTGGTCGTCATAACCCCGACGTGAACTGATAAAAACCAGCGCCATCAAGCCGACTCCCAAGCCAAGCGAGAGGCTGATCCCCAGTCCCATCGCCAAATAGCCATGCCAAGTCATGCCCACATTGCCGAGTTCAAACCAAACACCAGCGGCGTACACTATTGCCAAAACAAGGATTGCGATCAGGGAGCCAACGAGGATCAGCGTCTTCATGGCACACCAATACCGCCCCTATTGGGGCGGAGGGAAGGCACGCCGAATTCAACACGTGGCGACGGGTTCATGTGACAATCTACTCGCGCGTCCATTGGTCCAGCTCGACTGTGAAGGCGCTATTGACCGACCGTCCGCCGCCCGTGGCGGCAAGACCCACGACCAAAGTGCCATCAAGCGCGCCGTCAGCGCTCAAAGAGAGGCGCTCAAAGGAAAAGTTTCTTAACAAGTCGGCCAAGCCAGGGTCGGCGCTGATCCCCGATTGCGGTTGACCTTCGCGCAATCGGATGCGCCCTCCGCCATCGCTGCGCAACTGCGCATCCTGGAGCGATACCGTACGCTGATCGATTGAAAATGGGGCGGCGCCAGACATCACCCCTTCCATTCTCAGTTCAGAGGCGCGAAACAATTGCGCGGCCCTGCTTAAATCAACCCCGGTGATGCGTACAACGCCGTCATGTTGTGAGGCATTTAAGCTGGTGCTGAATGGATCGAGAGTGGCTGTCCCATCCGCGATCGTAAATCGCGCTGAAGAGATCACGATGCGGTCATCACCGGTCAAATCGATGCGCACCTGTCCGTCACTGAGTGGCAAACCAGGATCGAACACTCCCACGCTGAGGTCTTGCGGACCGTTGGTGCGCAAATCCAAAGCGTCGGTGAAGTTCACCACACCAGACACACCGACAACACGACCAAAATCGGCGTCAAACGAAAAGTCGGCAAACTGCGCGATCAAAGGCGCCACCACCGGGCCTTCGGGTTGGTCGCGACGCACCTCGCCCGACACCTGTAACCCGCCCCTCGCTTCAGGAAACATGCGCTGCAATCGGGGAAACACCGCACCCGGCGTGAATTCACCAGGCGTGAAGTTGAGAAGCGGTGACGCGAACTGAACCACGCCGGTGCGATCGGCAAGGTTGGCGTTGATGGTCAAGTCGGCCAAGTCCTCGCCGGTGGCGGAGTCTTTAAGCCAGCCTCCACCCTCAAACCTATCGCCCTCTATCACGCCGCTGAGCGCCGTTCGAAAAGACGAAAACCGCCCGCCGCCGGAGCGATCACGCAATTCGGCGCGGGCAATGGCGATCTCCCCCGACGCCACTTCACCAGCCGCCAAAACCAATTGAATTTCTCCCGCCGCATCGTCGATTTCAACGGGCACAGCCTTGCCTGACAAACTGAGCACTTCGAAAAGCCCAGAAAGCGTCAATTGATCTTGAAAGCCCAGGCGAATGTTGAGAATGCGCGATTCCAACCGTCCCTGCCGGCCGTCATTCAGCAAGCCTTCGATTCGCGGCCCCTGCAAGCGGGCGTCAGCGCGAGCATCGCCTCCTTGGGGCGCTTCAAAGCTGAGTTCCGCGGCCGGAGCGCGCAAACGAACGCCAAGCACCGATGGGCGCGCGGCGAACACGTCCATCTCGTTTAAGCGTGCGGCGGCAAAAACACCGTCAGACCCCCGTCGAACAAACGCCCGCCCTACGCCTGCTTCGCTGATCCGCGCTTCCACATCACGCAAGACGATATCGCCAAACAGGGCGCGCTGCAGGCTCACACGCTGTTCCGCGCCCTGACGAGGGATGAGTCGAATTTGGCCGTCTCTTGATGTGAGTTCTAAATCGAAGTCGAGGCCCAAACCACGAATGGCGTTGGTGGATCGCTGGCCGTCAGCGCCCGCACGCCCGGCCGCAACGAGGCTCCATTCCCCACTTTTGGAAATGAACCGCGCAAAATCCAAATTCATAGCCACCGCCAAGGCGTCCACATCCCATGGGTCAACGGATAGGTTGCCCTGGACGTCCAAAGCCAGCTCTCCCCCGTCGCCAACCAATAGCTCACCTCGCGACATGCGCGCAGAAACATGGGGAAGCCCGCTTCCGGCAAGATCCAGATCCAGGTTTTCGGCAAGAACTTTGCGGTCAGCGAAAACACCGACCAGTCCAACATCCTCGTGGCTGACCGCCAAGCGCGCCTCGCCCGCGTTATCACTGAGCACCAGCGGCTCAGCCCAAAGCGCCTCAATTTGGCCGTCAGCGATTAGAAGGTCGATCACGCCATCGAAATTTGCGCCCCCGACAAACTCAATCAATGACTGACGCGCCATACTCAAATGTGGTTCAAGCGCCACCGCGACAGCGCCCGACGTATGCGGCGCGATCTGATCGGCAAAGTTTTGGGCCGCCTCACTTTGCAGGCCTGCTTGATTGATCTGCGCGCCGATCGATCCGGTTAGGCTGAGCGAGTTAAAATCCGCCGGATCCAGCATCACGCCATTAAGGTCGAGATCGACGGCGACTGTATCGGCGCGCAAACGCGGCGTCACCAGACCACTCAGCATGAAACGACCGGTGACAGTGGCGATCTCGCTATTGAGCTCAGCGTTGATCGCGCCTTCAGTAATGGTCAACACGCTATCGGGTGATCCGACTTGGGCCGGTGTGGCGTTCAGATTGAGTGACCACCCTTTGCGGCGGTCGCCCGAAAACGCACCATCGAACACCAATTGGCCGGCCACGGTATCCAGATAAACGCGTAGATTGGACACACTGACCGCAGGAAGCGGCGCTGAGGGGCCCAGTGTTCGTGGGCGCGCCCATGGCTCGGGCAATCCAAACAGGTACAATTGGTTCTCACTGATTTCCGCCCGCGCTTCCACGGTGTTGGCGGAGATTGCTCGGACGCTTCCGGCAAATGCCTCCGTCAGCCGGAAGTCGACCTCCACCAAGTCAGCCAGGAATTTCGGATCGCTGTCAGGGCCGACGCGAACATTCTCGATTACCAGTTTGTTGATATTGAACCCAGTTACGCGCAGCTCCGCCACTTCGCCGCGAAACGCCAACGCCGCGTGCAGCACTTCTTCAGTGACTTTCAATCGCACGCTCCAGGCGCCAATCAGCAAAACGAACGCGCCGGCGGCAAACAATCCATACCGGGTGATGACTGACATATTTGGCCCTGATGACAATGTGTCCCACTCAAGGCGAACTTAGCGCGGGCCCGTGACGAACGCACCCGCTGACAACGCAACTCATCAAAAAAATGCAGCCGCCCGATGCGGGGAATTGCTCACCCGGCGGCAAAACTGCTGTGATCGCTTACTGAAATCGGTATTCTTTGTTAAATGGTATTTAAGACCGGGGCGTCAGGATCGGGCGTGGCGTGGATATACGCCATTGGGCCCGTTCTAGACAGGTAGTGGTAGTCATCATGCGCCGCAGTTTGCGTTTAGTTCGGGTTTCCTGCGTTCTCCCAATTAAAGCGCTGAAATCTTCATTTGTCGCCGCCGCCATTGTGGTCAGCGCGGCAGGCGTTCACGCCCAGGATCTGGACGCAGGTGCGCCTCTTGCTGACATTCACGGTGTGGCGACCACGTCGCAGCTCGCCGACTTGGCCACAGCGGCCCAATCTGTGAGCACTGCGCAAACACTGAGCGCCAGCGCCGTCTATGTCCAAGGCATGGAGGCCATCCTCTCGCCACGTATCGCCACACGCAGCACCAATTCCCAAACCGTCCGCAGCGGAGACACTGTCGAAACAGTTCTCAAGCGGGCCGGCGCGCCCCGCGATCAAGTGGGCCAAGCAGTATATGCGATGCGAGATTTGTTTGATGGCCGCAGCCTGCGGGTTGGGCAAAACATCACCGCGTTTCTGGACGGAGACGAGGAGGACGCCAGCCTGGTTGGTTTTGCCCTTGAACCGGACAAAGCGCGCACGGTCTATGTCTGGCAATCAGAGACTGGCGAGTTTACGGCTCGCGAAATGGAAGTGCCGACCACGAAACGGCTTGCGGTCGCCAAGGGTGAGATTTCCACCAGCCTCTACGTCGATGCCCTAGCGCAAGGGGCCAGTCCGCAATTGGTCGCCAACATCGCAAATCTTCTGGCCTATTCGGTAGACTTCCAGCGCGAAATCTACCCCGGCGATCCGTTTGAAATCATGTTCGAGGAATTCGTGACGCCTGATGGCGACCAGGTGCGCACCGGCGAAATCCACTATGTTCGCTTTGCCCCTCAACAAAGGCGAAACTTGGAGTATTGGCGTTTCACAACCGAGGATGGCCAGGTCGGTTTTTATGACGCCGTTGGAGAGAGTGCGAAGCGCTTCTTGATGAAGACCCCGATCAATGGCGCGCGCTTATCATCAAACTTCGGTCGCCGCCGCCACCCCGTGCTGGGTTATACGCGCATGCACAAAGGCACCGATTTCGCCGCGCCGCGCGGAACACCGATCTATGCTGCCGGTGATGGCGTGGTTGAACGCGCTAACCGATTTGGCAGCTATGGTAACTATATCCGAATTCGACACGCCAATGGTTACAAGACCGCCTACGCGCATTTGGATCGGTTTCATTCGCGCGCTCGCAACGGGCGGCGTGTCAGCCAAGGTGAAGTCATCGGATATGTGGGGACGACGGGCAGATCGACCGGCCCGCACCTGCATTACGAGGTCCTGCGTAATGGTTCGCACATCAACCCCATGTCCATGCGCGCGCCCACAGGACGTAAGCTTTCCGACGCAGAACGCGAAAATTTTGTTGTTGAACGGCAGATAATCGACTCTCTGCGATTGGAGGCCGACCCGTTGACTACGGCTACGAATGCACCTGCCGAACCTGGTCCCTCCGACTTGGCCGCGCGCACTGCGCCCGGCCCCGATCCATTCGGCCAGGGCTAGAATGTTTTCCCACACACCGACCTGACTTTAGGATAAAATCCTCTAATTCGACAACTTGACAGGCAGCAGTTGCGTCATAAGCGATCAGGCTGATGAATTTTTCCAGAATTATGACCAAGCTGTAATGCTTCGGATAATTTTAGTTCATGGAATCGGTTCTATATCTCTCATCGTGATCGGCACTTGGCGATCGGCAATAACAAGCCAAGGCAATCACAACAGCAAAATGTATTCGTCACAAAAGACGAAACATTCGGTCATTGAATGAGAGGACAGAAACTATGGCTCCCGTTGAAACCACGCGCTTTAAAGGCCTGTTGAGCATCGTTGCTTTTGTTGGCCTTACCGTTGCTGTTGGCACTGTTGTGTTCGTCAGTGTCGGTGGATCAGTTATTTAGGTTGGCGAAACTCGCTGCGCCTGCGTGCGCCACTTCGCCCGAAACGCAAACGCAAAGCCCCTAATCACACGATTGGGGGCTTTACCATATCCAGAAACGTGCTCAGGGCACGGATGGTATGGACAAGGATTGGCCTGGCTGAATCAGGTCCGGATCACGCACCACATCGCGATTGGCGTCATAGATCAAACGATACAGCCATGGATCGCCAAATTCCGACTTGGCAATTTTCGACAGGCTGTCACCCCGTTTGACGGTGTAGACGCGCATCTGCACCGGCGCGTCGGCCGCTTTCGCCATCGCTCCAAATTCCTTGCCGGTCATCTGGCCTGATGCAAAAACGATCGCTCCAGAGGCCGATTGATCGACCAACACGCGCTCCAACCAATCAGCATAGGCCGCGCGGGCGGCCTTTGCGGCGTCATCATCATAAACCAATGACGAACCCGGCGAGTGATATCGTTCATCAAAGCCGTGCGTGAGGCCTTCAAACTCCACCGCTTCCACTTGTGCGCCAGATTCATAGACTCTCGCGATGGATTCACGCGTGTCATCGGTCGGCGCAATGGTGTCGCCTACCACCACCACAAAGCGTGCATTCACTGGCCATGCCCATCCGGTTTCCTTGGTGCGTGACGGAAAGCTGGCGTACGGATACGTCAAATGGGCCGCAACAACGCCATCCAATTTTTGCGGCGGCACATTGCGCAGCCCCGCTGGCCAGCGCCGCTCTAGATCCATGGACAACAAATCCATCACCGCCCAACCGCCATGGCTCCAGCCCGCGACGGCAATCCGCTCATTGTCGACAAAGTCAAGACGACGAACATACTCCACGGCCGCCAACACATCTGCGGCGCGTTCAACGCCGCGCAGTTTGCGACCGGGGCACACCCGCTCCAGCGCCTCCTCACGAGAAATGCCCCGGTGGGCAAAACTGTCCACCGTAATCGCGGCGACACCCACATTCACCGCAGATTGCGCGTACTCGTCCAAAATCGGCTGACGGTCTCCATCCGGCGCGACAAGTCCGCCGCAGCCGTGAAATTGAATTATGGTCGGAAACGGCCCCTCGCCATCAGGTTTGGCGATTGACATGTGCTTGCTGAGCGCTTCGCCCAACTCATAAACGTCCGCGGACTCAACAAACGGTGCGGTGGCGATGAACCCGCGGGTCACCCGTTCTGTGGTCGCGCAGCCAGCCAGCGCCACACTGAGCATGATGACGCCCATGGCCTTCAAAGGCCGATGCGCCAGCAATGAATTTGAAAACCCCATGAGCCGCCCCCTACGTTCACGGCCATCATCGCGCGACACGGCCGCTTCGTCCAGTGGTTACGGCCGCTGAACAACAATGTTGGCAGGAATAAGAGCTTGAACGAACTTGGTTTCCGCTCAATCGATATCGGTTGTCATACTCAGAATTATTGTCCGGCCTCAGCAAGTTTTGCCTTCAAGGCGGCATTCTCGGTCTCAAGGTGTGCCAGTCGGTCGCCCACAGCGGCGCGAATCTCGGCCTCGGTAAAGCGCGGCGTGATGAATTGCGGGCAATTCCAATCAAAGGCGACGACATCAATGGTGAACAATCGCTCCGCCCGGCCCCCGCCCTCGTCGGTCAGTCTGGCGGCCAATTCTGGGTAGTCCTCAGCGTCCTGCACCTTCGCATGGCCCAAAAGCTTTAAGCGCGCCTTGTGCGGGTAATCCATGAGGATCAATGCGACACGCTGATCGGTTTTGAGGTTTCCCGTGGATACGTATTGGCGGTTGCCGCGAAAGTCGGCAAATCCAATTTGGGTCGGGTTGAGGATCTTCAAAAAACCTTTCGGACCGCCGCGATGCTGCACGTAAGGCCAGCCGGTCTCGGATACCGTGGCCATGTAAAAGCTGTCCCGCGTGGCAATGAAGGCGGTCTCACGTTCGCTCAAGCCCTCCGGCGCGGGTTGGGCGGTCATCTTCTCGTAGGCCGTGCGCGAGCCGAGCCGTTCCTGCTCAGCCTTAACGCGATCGGTGAACATGATGTCGCCGAAATGGTGCATGACCGCCTCCGTCCAACACATCCGTGCTTGCGTTTAAGTGGTGCGCTTGAACCGCTCACCGCAAATCACAAGCGCGAGTGCTCCAGCCGACCTGGATTTCCAAACGTGGCGCGCCATTTGCGCTTAAGGTGCATTGGTCACAGATATTATCGGAGTTTCATCATGCCTGACGTCGCCATTTGGCATAATCCCTCATGCGGATCGTCGAAGAACGCGCTCGCCTATTTGCAAGAAAAGGGTATCGAGCCAACGGTGTACAAATACATGACTGAAAAACCGTCGAGAGCGGAGATTGAAGGCGTGCTCGCCAAGCTGGACATGAAGCCGTCGGGTTTGTTGCGCCCCAAGGATCGGCTTGCCGAGGATGCCGGCCTTTACGCCGAAGGCGTCGAGGAGGACGACATCTTGGAGGCCATGGCCACCCATGCGCGCTTGATCCAACGGCCCATCGTGATCACCGACAAGGGCGCGGTGATCGCCCGGCCCAAAACCAAGATTGATGAGGTGTTGTGATCGCCAAAGTGGGCCGGGCTTTGCGAGGCGAAGGGCATTCGAGGGCCCGTCTCAACCGAGTTTGAGAAGGTTGAACCAGTTTTCCTTCGCCCGCAAATTTCGCTTGCGGGCTAATTCACCATCGCGCCAGCCGGCCGGCCGGTGGTGGCCGCATAGCCGTTGATGGTGAGTTCCGGCTCCACGCCAGGTCCCGCGCCATCGGCGGCCGAGACCGTCACCGTCTCACCGTCCTTCAGCTTGCCTTCCAAGATCAGCTTCGCCAACGGATCTTGGAGTTTTTTCTGGATCACGCGTTTGAGCGGCCGCGCGCCGTAGGCGGGGTCATAGCCCAGTTGCGCCAACAGATTACGCGCCTTGTCGTCCAAGCTGATGGTCATGCGCCGTTCGGCCAGCAAATGGGCGAGCCGGTCCATTTGAATGTCGACGATCGCGGTCATGTGCGCCTCGGCCAAGCGGCGGAACAGGATCACTTCGTCGATGCGATTGAGGAATTCGGGCCGGAAGTGATGGCGCACAGCGTCCATCACGGCGGCGCGCGCGGGCTCCACATCGGTCCCGGTGAGCGCCACGAGATGCTCAGCCCCAATGTTGGAGGTCATCACAATGAGCGTATTGCGGAAATCCACCGTGCGGCCCTGACCGTCGGTAAGCCGGCCGTCGTCGAGCACTTGCAGCAATACGTTGAACACATCGGGGTGGGCTTTTTCCACCTCGTCCAGAAGGATCACCTGATACGGCCGGCGGCGGATGGCCTCGGTCAGCGCCCCGCCCTCCTCATAGCCGACATAGCCGGGAGGCGCACCGATCATGCGCGCCACAGAGTGCTTCTCCATATATTCGGACATGTCGATGCGGGTGACCGCTTCTTCAGAGTCAAACAAAAATTCGGCAAGCGCCTTGGTGAGTTCGGTCTTGCCCACGCCCGTGGGGCCAAGGAACAAAAACGAGCCGATCGGACGGTTGGGGTCTTTCAGGCCGGCGCGCGCCCGGCGCACGGCATCAGAAACAGCCGCCACAGCTTCGTCTTGACCGACGACGCGATTGGCCAACGCTTGCTCCATGGCGAGCAGTTTTTCGCGTTCGCCTTCAAGCATTTTTTCCACCGGCACGCCAGTCCAGCGCGACACCACAGCCGCGATCTGATCGGCGTCGACCAATTCTTTGACCACACCGCCACCGGCGTCGTCTTGGGCTTCAACGGCGGCCACTTTTTTTTCCAAATCGGGGATCTGGCCGTATTTGAGCTCAGAGGCGCGTGCGAGATCGCCACGTCGCTCAGCATCAGCCAATTGCGCGCGCAATTGGTCCAGCGACTCTTTGGCTTTGGTGGAGTCGGCCAGCGCCTCTTTTTCTTTTGCCCACGCGGCGGTGAGCTCCTGGGATTTGTCTTCCAAATCCGCAATCTCTTTTTCGATGTCCAACAGCCGCTTTTTCGAGGCGTCGTCTTTTTCTTTCTTCAACGCTTCGCGCTCGATCTTGAGCTGCATGGCGCGCCGGTCCACCTCGTCGAGCTCTTCGGGTTTGGAGTCGACTTGCATGCGCAAGCGCGAGGACGCTTCGTCCATCAAATCAATGGCTTTGTCGGGCAAGAAGCGGTCGGTGATATAGCGATTGGATAGCGTCGCCGCGGCGACAATCGCCGCATCGGAAATGCGCACGCCATGGTGGACTTCGTATTTCTCTTTGAGCCCGCGCAGGATGGAGATGGTGTCCTCCACGGTGGGTTCATTGATGAACACCGGCTGGAAGCGCCGAGCGAGCGCGGCGTCTTTTTCCACATGCTTGCGATACTCATCCAACGTCGTAGCGCCGACGCAATGCAGTTCCCCGCGCGCCAATGCTGGTTTCAGCAAGTTGGATGCGTCCATTGCACCCTCAGCTTTGCCCGCGCCCACCAGCGTGTGCATCTCATCAATGAACAGAATGATTTGGCCATTCGCGTTTTGGATCTCATTGATCACCGCTTTCAGCCGTTCTTCAAACTCACCGCGAAATTTGGCGCCCGCGATCAATGCGCCCATGTCGAGCGCCAACAGGCGTTTGTTTTTCAAGCTTTCCGGCACATCGCCGTCGACAATGCGCAGCGCCAGGCCTTCAGCGATGGCGGTTTTGCCCACGCCCGGCTCGCCGATCAGCACCGGATTGTTCTTGGTGCGCCGGGAGAGCACTTGGATGGTGCGGCGGATCTCC